>JAJRVH010000205.1 GCA_021545625.1 Zetaproteobacteria bacterium | reverse complement strand
AGCAGCCTGTAGAGCAGCAGCAGAACAACCAGTGAAAGAAACAGCCAGCCGCCATCAGTGCGCAGGAAATCGGAAATCGCAATCACGAGGCGGGTCAGCGCCGGCAGCTCGCCGCCCGCATGCTCGAACACCGTCACCACCTGCGGCACGACAACGGCCATCAGAAACAGCATCACCAGCATGCCGAAGCCCAGGATAATAGCCGGATACAATGTCGCGGACAAAAGATCCTGGCGCAGGGCCTGGCGGTGTTCGAGCAGCTCCGCCAGCCTCGCCGCAACGGCCTCCAGCTGGCCGGTTTCCTCTCCGGCGGCAATCATATTGCATACCACCTCGTCCATCTGCTGGTTGCGCAGCGCTTCGGCCAGCGACCCTCCCTCCAGCACCGATTGCCGGATGGAGGCAATCAGCCGTCGGGCATGCGCGCGCCCCATGCTGCCGGCAATGGCACCCAGCGCATCGGCCAGTGGCATGCCCGCCTCCACCAGCGTCGCCAGCTGCTGTAAAAACAGAACGGTTTCGGCCGCCGTCAGCCGACGGCTGTTGCGCTTCCCTTCGGCCGTCTCCCTCCGGTCCAGCATGGCCAGACGACGCACGACGAGCTTTCGGGCGCGCAGAGCCTGGCGCGCGGCGCGTTCCGAATCGGCCTCGATCTCGCCGCGCTGCCTGCGCCCGCGCGCATCAATCGCCTCGTAGGCGAACAGGCTCATGCCTCCAGCACCACCATATCCTCCAGACTGACCCGCAGCACTTCATCGATGCTGGTCACCCCGGCCGCCACATGTCTGGCTCCATCCCGCCGCAACGTCACCATCCGCTCCTGTCTGGCCAGCCGGCGCATCGCCGGCAGCCCCTTGCCCTCGTGGATGGCATTGCGCATCGCATCGGAGATACGGGTCATTTCGTAAATGGCAACCCGGCCGATATAGCCTGTTCCCATACATTGCTCGCAGCCAGTGGCGACATGAATTTCCTTCACGCCGGCAAACTCCTCCGCTTCCGCCTCAAGCAGCTGCCAGTCCTCTTTTGTCGCCGGCCGGGCACTCCGGCAATGCGGACACAGGCGTCGCACCAGTCGCTGTGCCTGCACCATGGTCAGCGACGAAGCCACCAGATACGGTTCGATCCCCATATCCTGCAGCCGCACGATGGCCGACAGCGCGTCGTTGGTATGCAGCGTGGCAAATACCAGATGCCCCGTCAGCGACGCCTGAATCGCAATTTCCGCCGTTTCCAGATCGCGTATTTCGCCGATCATGACGATGTCCGGATCCTGACGCAGGATCGAACGCAGACCCGCTGCAAAACTCACGCCGATCTTCGGCTGCACCTGCATCTGGGCCACGCCTTCGATCTGGTATTCGATCGGGTCCTCGATGGTCATCACATTACGGTTCACCCGGTCCACTTCCATCAGCGCCGCATACAGCGTCGTACTCTTGCCCGAACCGGTCGGCCCGGTCACCAGCACGATGCCATGCGGGGAACGAATCACATCCTGCATCAGATACAGCTGACTTTCGCTCATGCCCAGTTCCGGCAGGGTCAGCATGCGCGCACTGCGATCGAGCAAACGCATCACCACCCGTTCGCCATAGGCCGTCGGCAGCAGCGACACGCGCACATCGACCTCACGCCCGGCAATCCTGACCCGGAAGCGGCCGTCCTGGGGGTGCCGTTTCTCGGCAATATCCAGACCGGCCATCACCTTGATACGGCTGGTCAGCGCCGCCTGCACACCCTTGGGCGGGTGCACGATCGTATGCAGCACACCATCAATGCGGAAGCGCACCAGCACCTGGGACTCAAACGGTTCGATATGAATATCGCTGGCCCGCTCCTTCAGCGCCTGGGAAATCAGCGTATTGACCAGCCGGATCACCGGCGCATCGTCCTCGGACTCGAGCAGATCTCCGACCTCCTCGATCTCGCGCGTCAGCTCGTCCATGCCGAGGTCCTCGAGCATCTGTTCGGCCGAGGCCGAAGCCATATCAAAGGCCTGATTCAGAGCCATCAGGATCGCTTCGCGGGCAGCCAGAACGGGCTCGATATCCGCCCCGAACACGCGCCGGCAATCGTCCAGCAATTCCCACGGCCACGGACCATCCTCGGCCACGGCGACCGGAACCGGGCCATCGCCATCGCGCTTCAGCGGCAGAACCGGCCCGGAACGCAAGACCGGCAGACTGAAGCAGGCAACCCGCTCGCCATCCACCATGTCGCTGGTCAGGCGGCCAAGCCTTTGCATTGGCGTTATTTCGCTTCGCCTGCCGCCGAAGCGGGCCGCATATCATCAGGCATGCGCTTTTCCTCGCGCGGAAACAGGATCGTGCCACCCTTGGTCGGGCGCTCGTACAGGGCCTTGATATCCGTGTACTTGCTGCTGGTAATCGATTCGATGTCCGCCGCATCCTTGATAATGTGCGGTTTCAGGAACACCATCAGGTTGGTCTTCCTGTGCAGGTTGTCGGTAAACTTGAATGCCTCGCCCAGCACCGGCAGCGCGCCGAGGCACGGCACCCGCTGCACACCGGATGTGGAATCATCCCGCATCAGGCCGCCCAGCACGATCATCTGCTGATCATTGGCCAGCACCACAGTCTTGATCGACCGCTTGTTGGTGATCAGATCTGAGCCCTGCACACCGGCATTGGTGGCGATGCTGGAAATTTCCTGATACAGCTCCAGCCGCACCGTGTCGCCTTCCGAAATCTGCGGCGTCACGCGCAGCGTCAGGCCGACATCCTTGCGCTCGATCGTCTGGAACGGATTGGCCGTGCCCCCCTGCGTTTGACTGGATCCGGTAATGAAGGGCACGTTCTGGCCGACGACGATTTCCGCCTCCTCGTTGTCCATGGTCAGCAGGTTCGGCGTGGACAGCACATTGGTGTCGGCCTGCGACTCCAGTGCCCGCGCCAGCGCGGCCAGATTCAGGAACTCGGTGCCGTTCAGCGTGATGGTGCCCTTGACCGCGCCGACAACCAGTCCTCCACCAGCGCCGTTCAGGGGATCGGCCGCCACGGTCTGGATATTGGTACCGGCCTGATTGTTGAAGCTTGTGCCGCCGAACGGCGTGATCTTGCCATTCACCGGCTGTGAGGCCGACTGCCATTCGATGCCAAACTGCCGGGCCATATCCGCCGACACCTCGACGATCAGCGCTTCGACCAGCACCTGCCGACGGCGGATATCCAGCTTGCCGATAATCCCCTCGATGGCGGCGATATCGCTCGGGTCCGCCGTAATCAGAATCGCGTTGGTCGTTGTTTCGGCCACCACCTTCACATCGCCAACGAACACGGCCTTGCCCTTGCCCTGCTTGGCCGCAGCGCTCTGACCGCTGACCAGCTCATTGATCACCTTGGCGACATCCTCGGCGTTGGCGTATTTCAGATAACGCACCTTCAGACGACCGCTGTCGGATTCGGGAGGCACATCAAGGCGGTCGATAACGCCGGCGACCTCGTTGATGAGCTGCGGCGCGGCGACCACGATCAGCATATTGCCCGGCTGATGGGCAATGGCCCTGACGCTGCCGGCCGCCGCAGCCCCCCCTCCCAGCCTGGGCCCCGCGGAACGCCCGTACAGCGTCGTGATCGTCGTGGCCAGCTTGTCCGCCGATGCATGCCTTAGCTTGAACAGCTGCACGCCGACCGCATCCTTGCGGTCCAGCATTTTCAGAATGCGCTGGATGCGCCGGATATTGCTGGCGCTGTCGGTCAGCAACAGCATATTGCCACGGGGATAGGCCACCAGATGACTGTTCGGCGATATCAGCGGCCGGATCAGCGCCACCAGTTGCTGGGCATCGGCATACTGCAGGCGCACGACCTGCGTAACCATCGCATCGTCGGCCTCCTGCATGCCGACCGTGCGCACCGGCAACGATTTCTGCTTGCTTTCCGCGCGCGGCACGACCTTGATGATCGAGCCGCTGGGAACAGTGGCAAAGCCGTTTACCTCCAGCACCGACAGAAACACGTCATAGGCTTCGGACTCTGGAATCGGTGTCGGCGACACGATCGTCACCTTGCCCTTGACGCGATTGTCGACAAGGAAGTTTTTCCCCGAAAAGCCGGACACGAACTCGATAAAGGCCCGGATATCGGCATTCTTGAAATTCAGCGTCACGTCACGCCCCCAGGCAGAGGAGCCGGCTCCGAACGTTACGTACATCATCAGCACGACCATCGCGATGGTTTTTATTCGCATCATTCCCTTCCTCCGGGTATCCGGTCAGCGGATATCATAATGAAACCGTTGCACGCTGCCACCGCGCATCAGCTCCAGATCCACGGACGAGGCCTGCTGCAGCGTTTTGTACATGGCCATCGCCTGCTGGGCGCTGGTCACCTTCTGGCCGTTGATCTTGCGTATGATATCGCCATTCATCAGCCCCACTTTCTGGTACAGCGAACCGGAAACGATATCCGAAATCATGAAGCCGTCGACCTTGCCGTCCACATAATGCGGCACCACCCGCGCCTGGGACATCAGCCTGGGAAAGTCCTGCAACTGCTTCTGCAAGAACCCCCGCGACACCTGCCTTTGCGATACAGCCCCCCTGGATGCGAAGGACGCCTTCGCCGGAAACGATGCGGCCGAACGACTTTTATCCGCCTCCAGATCAATGCGTTCCAGCTTGCCGTCGCGTTCGATGATTATGGCATCCGCCCGAACCTCATGCAGCACGACACCCGGACGAATCCGGTCTCCGATGAAAAAGACCTGCTCGTCCGCCGCGCCCTGAATACTGACAATGGCTGCGGAATGGGAACCCGCCACGACGGTTCCCAGCAGTTTCAGGCGCAAACGACTGCGCGCCACGGCTTTCACGGCCTGCGGCCTGTCCGCCACCGGAATGGAAGCCGCCTTGCCGAACAGCGGCGCGGCCGTCAGTTCGGCGATGTCCGGCAGGGTCGGCGCCCCCTCTTCGGACAAGCGCTCCATACCGGAAGGCTCATCCACGGTATCGGACAGCAGCCAGCCCGATACCTGCCAGGCAAACAATACCACCAGCAACGCCTCGGCCAGACGCGGAGCCAGTCTTGCCGGCTGACGAATCAACTCCTGAAAACCACCCCGGACGGAAATACTCAATCCCATAGAAAGGCCACTTTAGCAGAAGACGTGCCGGTTGCTAGCCATGCAAGGGGCCGGGAACCATCCTCGCCCTGCGGGACCCCGGCAGACACGACTCGTCAACGCATGAAAGAATGAAACGCGACGACGCCGATCGCCAGTGCCACGGAGACGGTACTGGCAAGCATCAGGCGCCCGGCCCAGTGAAGATGGTGGATCGCGCCCTGCTGCTCGAGCGCCTCCTGCTGATGCCGTCTGACCAGCGCATCATCGCGGATGGCCAGCTGGTCGAGCGTATTGACAATCCAGGCGCGCCTCGACGAGGAAAGTTTTTTGCCCGTATCCCGCAGCAGGAAGCCTTCCATCTCCGTGGCCCTGAGAACATTGGACGGCATCGAATCGTGAAGCTTGCAGCCGCTGTAGACCAGCGCCTCGCTGACCTCGAATTTACCGAGAATATTGCGAATCACGCCGGCCGCACGGCCATTCTGGCGCAACGGGTTCGGGAAACGGTAACGGCTGTGTCCCCGTTCCTGAACCCAGGTCGCATCATGCGGAGAGCCGAACACCTCGCCCGCGCAGGCCATCAGTCGCACGGCTGTGATGCCATAAGCCGTGACGATCAGATAATCGATCCACACCGACCCTCCCTTGCGATCGGGGAGAATCAGGTTGTGCATGACCTGCGCCCCCTTGCTCTCCAGTCGCGACAGGATGCGTCGGATGCCGGCCTGACGGAAGGCATTCGCCGTCCACGGCCAGGCCAGCCAGAATGACAGCAGAAGCAGCAATACGGCCAGCGCGGTCAGCCCGAGAGGGACGGCGGCATAAGCCTTTGATAACAATCGATCCATATCTTTCATCCTAAAGTCCGTTCAGGGCCGCCTCCTGCAGCCTGTCTCCCGCCGGTGATAAGCTTAACATGCTCCGCCTCTGGCCAAGTGACCGGCGTCACAGGCTTGCCCCGGGCCGGCATTCTCGGTAGAAAAGCAGGATGAGCAAGCCTGTCAGCCAGCGCCTCCGGCTGTCCGCAAGGAACCGGAAACAATCGATGGCCATCGTGCTGCTGGCCAGCATGGCCACGCTGGGGGTGTTCATTCCCACCCACCTGCTAATCGGCTGTTGCCATCATCTGGCCGCCGTTCAGGGGGGACTGATTCCGGTGCTGGCGCTACTCTACTGGCGCCTCGGGCGCGGCACACCGGTCGCGGCCATTGAAAATGCGCTGATGGTCTGCGCGGTGATCCTTTTTTCCACGCTGATTTTTACCGAAACCCTGGCCATGACCGGCGCCTACTGGGCCGCCGGCTATCCCTTCGTGAGCTATTTCATCAAATCAGTTCGTCAGGCGCGCTGGTGGGTGCTGCTGTTTTTTGTGGAAATACTCGCCGGCGCCGCGCTGGCTTCCTCGGGCGCCGTGCAACTGCCGTATTCGGCCGTACAGATGGGGTGCCTGGCCATGGTCATCGGCTTCTTCTGGCTACTGGCCCATATCTACCAGTCGCAATACGAATCGCAGCGCCGCCGCCTGCATGCCTCCTACCGGCAGATCGACAGCAATCGCGCCCAGCTGCAAACCATTCTGGATCACGCTCCGAACAGCATCTGGATGCTGGATCGGGAAGGACACATTGGCTTTGTCAATCGCGCCATGCAGGAGTGGACCGGCGTATCGGAGGAGGTATTGCGCCGCAGCTCCGATTATACCGAGCTGTTGCCGGCCGACATCGGCCGGCGATGCCGCGAGGCCGACCGGCTTTGCCTGCAGGGAAACAGGGACGTCTATCTCGACAGGGAACAACTCACCGATCATCAGGGGCGGCCGCGCTGCTTCGACCTGATCCGGGTCAAACTGCGCGACGGCAATGGCCAGGTTATCGGGCTGGTCGGCTTCGCCATCGACATTACCGAACGACTGGAAGCCGAACGGGAACATCGGCGCATCGAGCGCCAGATGCTGCATATGCAGCGACTGGAGTCGCTGGGACTGATGGCCGGCGGCGTGGCGCATGATTTCAACAACCTGCTTACCGTCATGCAGGGCGGCGTCGAACTGCTGCGTGCCGGCGAGCATTTTTCCGACACCGGCACGGAAAGCCTGGATTCGATCGAATCGGCCATTCAGGCAGCCTCCGAACTGTGCCAGCAAATGCTGGCCTATTCGGGCAAGGGCTTTCTGAAAACCGACATTATCGATATCAATGCGCTGCTGCGGGATATGCGCTCGCTGCTGCGCGCATCCGTCGGCAAGAGCATCACGCTGAAATTCGAACTGCACAAGCGACCGCTCCGCGTCGAAGCCGATCCGGGACAGATCCGCCAGATCATTCTGAACATGGTCATGAATGCGGCCGAGGCCATCGACAACCAGCCGGGCTGCATTACGCTGCGCACCGGCTTGCGGCATCTGAGTGGCGGGGAAAGGCTGCAAACCGGCGCCGATGCCGGGCTTGCGCCCGGAAACTATGCGCTTTGCGAGATCATCGACACCGGCGCGGGCATGGATCGCGACACGCAGGCACGCATCTTCGATCCGTTCTTCACCACCAAGTTCACCGGCAGGGGACTCGGCATGAGCGCGGCGCTCGGCATCATCAAGGCCCACCGCGGCGGCATCGCAATCGAATCTCACCCCGGCCGGGGCACGACGATGGGAATCTGGCTGCCGGCCTGCCGCAACGCCGGAACGACTGGCAACAGCATGGGCGACAGGTCCGGCGACACATCACCAGCCGGTGAACGCTGGCATGGAACGGTGCTGCTCATCGACGACGAGGAAAGCGTCATTCGCGTGGCCCGGCGCATGCTCGAACGCCTCGGCTTCGACGTGCTCTGCGCGCAGAACGGCCGCGACGGCATCGAGCTTTACCGCAACCGGCAGGCCGACATCGACTGGGTCTTGCTGGACATGACGATGCCGAACATGAACGGCGACCAGTGTTTCCGCTGCCTGCAGGCCATCAATCCGGATATTCGCGTTATCCTGTCATCGGGCTACAATCAGGAAAGCCTGCATGCAGCGGACATACCGCAGCCCGCGGCTTTCCTGAAAAAACCCTATAGCTTCGACCAGTTACGTCAGATCTGCCACAAGGCCATGCAACAGGACGAGGAGCTCCCTTCGGGTTAAAATCGGGCCTGAAACAGCGACAAGACGTTTTCCGGCGGCCTGCCCAGCACGGCTCGGTCGCCACAGACAACGACCGGTCGCTCGATCACCTTCGGATAGCGCACCATCCGTTCGATGGCCTGCTCCCGGGAAAGCTCCCTGCCCTTGAAATGCTCGCTGTACTCGCTCTCGCCCCTGCGCATCAGCTCCTCCGGCTGCATGCAGAGCATGTCCAGCAGACGCGCCAGTTCGGCCGCATCCGGCGGAGTTTTCAGATATTCGACGATCTCCGGCTCGATGCCCTGCTCCCGGATCAGCGCCAACGCCTGCCGGGACTTGGAACACCTCGGATTATGATAAATGGTCACATCCATATGCTTCTCCCTCATATCAGAGCGGCTGCAGGGCCGCATATTTCAGCATCAGGCGCTTGATGCCGGCATGCCGGAACTGCACGGTCACGCGCACCGCGTCGCCGGAGCCCTCCATCCCCGTCACCACGCCCTCGCCGAAGCTGGGATGGCGCACATTGCCGCCGATACAGACACCGCCGGATACCTCGCCCGGAGCGCCTGTCTGCCGGGGCTGCTCGCGCCGCAATACATCCTCATCCAGATCGCGGATAAAGCGGCTCGGCAACGGATAGAGCGTTTCCCCGAACAAACGTCTCTGGCGGGCCGAGGTCAGCAACAACCGGCAGCGGGCACGGGTAATACCGACATAGAGCAGGCGCCGCTCTTCGCAGATGCCGGCCTCGCCTTCGTCGACTGCCCTCTGATGCGGCAGCATGCCCTCCTCGATGCCCGGCAGCGCCACGCAATCGAATTCCAGCCCCTTGGCCCGATGCAGGCTCATCATCGCCACCGCATCCTCGTCGCGCTCTTCGTCGCGCATCTCCTCGCTGCCCTGCAACAGGGCCGAACGATCCATAAACTCGACCGGCGTCAGCCCCTCGGCCAGCGACAGTTCGATATAGGCCTGCAGGGTACGGATGTTTTCCAGTCTCGCGGCCGCCTCGATCTCGCCCATCGCCTCCAGCGAGGCCAGATAACCACTGCGCTCCAGCACGTCGAAAAGCCCCCGGTCGGACTGCGCATCCAGCCCGTCACGCATGTCCCGCAACAATGCAGCCAGCGGCATCAGACGGCCGGCCGCGTCTCCCGCGTTTCCGTCTGCCACGACATCGAGCCATTCGCTGACGCGCATGCCGGATGACGACAGCAACTGCGCCAGCCTCTCCTGACCTTTGGCGCCAATGCCGCGCTTCGGCCTGTTGCAGATACGCAGCAGATGCAGCGCATCGCCGCACCGGTTCAGCAACGCCCAGTAGGCCAGCGCGTCCTTGACCTCCATGCGCTCGAAAAAGCCCAGCGCACCGACGATCCGGTAGGGAATGCCGACCTCGCGAAGTACCTGTTCCAGCGGCAGGGACTGGCGGTTGGAGCGGTACAGGATGGCCATCTCCGACCAGGGCGTGCCCTGGTCACGCCAGCCTTCCAGCGCCCGCGAAATCCTGCGAGCCTCGTCGTATTCATCGTTGCATACCAGCAGCGTCGGGCACTCGCCTTCCCCGCGCGTGGCGCGCAGCACCTTGTCGTGCCGGTCGCTGTTGCCCCGGATGATTTCATTGGCAAGCCTGAGTATCGCTCCCGACGAGCGGTAGTTCTCCTCCAGCCGGTGGATGCCGGCCTCGCCCCAGGTACGCTCGAAATCGAGGATATGTCGCACGTCCGCCCCCCGCCATCCGTAGATGCTCTGGTCGTCGTCGCCAACGACGGTCAGGTTGCGGTGCTCTCCGCACAGGCGCATCAGCCACTCGTGCTGGGCCGGGTTGGTATCCTGATATTCGTCAACCAGCACATGATCAAAACGGCTTCTCAGCGCCGCCGCCACATCGGCATGCGCGCGCAGCAGCCG
Organism: Zetaproteobacteria bacterium; assembly: GCA_021545625.1. Taxonomy (GTDB): domain Bacteria; phylum Pseudomonadota; class Zetaproteobacteria; order Mariprofundales; family Mariprofundaceae; genus JAJRVH01. Next base: position 2,751 of record JAJRVH010000205.1, on the reverse strand, counting down.
CACGACATTCAGGATCAGATCCGAAAAATCCATACGCTCCAGGCGCTGCAGCTCGCCCTGGTATGTCTGGTAAAGCTCGCGCATGTCCACGCCGTTCCAGCCGTGCTCCGGCGCATCGTCCGGCGTCAGCGCCGCATGCTTGCAATGCTCGATCCAGCCCAGCAGATAGGACGGGTGCAGGCGCTCGCTGGCGATATTGCGCTGCTTGAGCAGGCGCTTGATCAATGCCTTCTGGTCGTCCGCATCGATCACCTGAAACGACTTCGGATAACCGAGCACATCGGCATAGCGCCTCAGAAAACGCAGCGAGATCGCATGAAAGGTGCCCGACACCACGCCACCGGCATCGTCTCCGATCATATCGGTCAGCCGGCTTTTCAGTTCGGACGCAGCCTTGTTCGTGAAGGTTACGGCCAGCACCCGGTGCGGCGCGATGCCGCGCTCGCCGATCAGATGGCCGATGCGATGCACGATCGTACGCGTCTTGCCGGAACCCGCGCCGGCCAGAATCAGCTGCGGCCCATCGCCGGCCGTGACAGCCCGTTGCTGCGCCGGATTCAGATCATGCATGCTCGTCCTCCCCGTGCTTGACGATCAGCTTGTGATAGGTCGAAAACACCGCATTGCGCGACAGGATACCGAGTACCTTGCGAGGGTTGTCACGGGCGACCACCGGCATCTGTTCAAACTCCTCGCGGTCGAGCACGCGGATCGCCTCCAGCAGACTGGCCGATTCGGAAATCACCCGCACGTTGCGGTTGGCCACCTCGCTGGCCACGACGACCTGATCCAGCGTCGGGTCGAGCAGCCACTGCTGCAGATCGGCGAAGGTGACGATGCCGATCATCAGGCCCTCGTCATCGACCACCTGCACACAGCCCTTGCCCGATGCGATATAGGTCTGTTTCAGCTCCTCCAGCCGCGCATGCTCGGAAACGGCCGGAATCGAACGCCACGGAATCCGCGACACCGGCACCGAGCGCATCCACGACTGTTCCAGCCCCCAGTGAGCCTCGATGCCGCGCTCCTCCAACGCCTCGGTAAACACCGATGCCCGGCCGAAGGCGCGCTTGACCAGCGTCGCTACCGAACAGGCCGCCATCAACGGCAGCATGATATGATAATCGGCCGTCATTTCGAACACCATCAGCATCACCGTCAGCGGTGCCTGCAGGGCGGCGGCTGTCAGCGCGCCGCAGGCGACCAGTGCGTAGGCGCCATAGCTCTCCGAATAGGCCGGCGAAATCTGATGCGCGACATCGCCGAACAGCGCCCCGACCGTCGCCCCCATGAACAGGGCCGGACCGAGCAAACCACCGGGAAAACCGCCGGCCGCGCTGAGCACGGTGGCAATCAGCTTGCCGACCAGAATCACGGCCAGAAAGGCAGCCAGCGGCACGGCCACATCCAGAAGCTCCGGCTGCACGCGCTCGAGCAGCATGTCGCCCACCGTGCCGTAGCCGATCGAAATCACCTGCGGCACGGCCAGCGCCATACAGCCGATCACAAAGCCGACCGCAGCCGGCCGCAGCCGCCGGTCCGACACCAGTCGCCGTAACAAGGCGCGGGTCGGCGACATGGACCGGATAAGCACCATCGCCACCAGACCGCAAACCACACCAATGCCGACATAGGCCGGTATCTCCCAGACGCTGATCAGATGATATTCGGGTATCGTGAAAGCCGGAAAGTTTCCGACCTCCGAACGGGCGATCACCGTTGCCAGCACCGAGGCAATCACGATCGGACTGAAGGTCGCGATCGCGTAGTCGGCCAGAATCACCTCCAGCGCGAACAGCACGCCGGCAATCGGCGTGTTGAACGAAGCGGCAATACCCGCCGCCACACCGCAGCCGATCAGCGTGCGCAACTGCTGCTCGGTCAGGCCGAGCTTGTGGCCGATTTCGGAAGCGATCAGCGCCCCAAGCGCCACCGTCGGTCCCTCGCGCCCCAGGCTGGCGCCGCTGCCGATGGCCAGCGCCGTGCCGACCGTTTCGGTACCCATCTGGCGGGGATGGATGCGCCCCTTGCGTTCGACCAGATCGGCCAGCACGCCCGGCACGCCGCGCAATTCACCGCCGGGCAGAAAACGGGCCACCATCCAGCCGACCACAAGACCGGTCAGCGTCGGAGCCATGATGTAGATATACCAGGGAAGCGAGTCCATCGCCGCCTCCCAGGTGCGCTCACCGGTCCACAGCAGGCTGATCCACTCAATGCCAAAACGCAGCAGCAGCGCCGCATAGCCGGCCACAACGCCGACCACAACGGCCAGACCGACCAGATAGACGGTGTCCTGGCCATGCATGCCGGCCAGCAGCCGCATCTGCCATTTGCGCAAAACATCCCAGAGCGCCATCGCTGCCCCTTGTTACACAGTCCGGCCGGCATTCGCTTCGAATGCCGGCTCCTGCGCGAAGCGTATCAAAACGCTCCGCCAGCGGATAGCGGCGCGGACTTGGCATCCAGCATCGCCGCGATAGCGTATCCGTTCATATTCCCCGGACCAGGAGCCCATCATGACCGCCCATCTCTGGACCTGGCTGGTAGCCGGCATGGCGCTGACCGCCACGCTGACCGGCCTGTATCTCTCGCACCGGCAGAAATCGGCCGTGCTCGCCCGCCGGGATATCGTACCCGAACGCTTCAGCGATCATGTGTCGCCTGAGGCGCACCGCAAGGCGGCCGACTACACATGCGCAAAGCTGACGCACGACAACATCTCCGCGCTGTTCAGCCTCACCCTGCTGT
>JAJRVH010000204.1 GCA_021545625.1 Zetaproteobacteria bacterium | reverse complement strand
CAACCGGGCGCTGCGCTCGGTGACGGTCATGATCGAATCGCGCAAGGATCTTTCCGATGCCGAGGCAGCCGTCGTTCGCGCGCAGGCCGTGGCGGCAGGCACGAACTTCGCCCGCGACCTGGCCAACGAGCCGGGCAATGTCTGCACGCCCGAGTTCCTCGGCGAGCAGGCAGCCGCGCTGAAGCACGGCAAGCTGAAGGTCACGGTCATGGACAGGAAGGCCATCGAGAAGGCCGGTTTTACGGCTCTTCTGGCCGTCAATCAGGGGTCGGCCAGGGAGCCGCGCTTTATCGTGCTGGAATACCAGGGCGGCAAGGCTGGCGATGCGCCGGTGGCGCTGGTCGGCAAGGGCCTGACCTTCGATGCCGGAGGCATTTCAATCAAGCCGGCCGCGCAGATGGACGAGATGAAATTCGATATGTGCGGCGCTGCGGCCGTCCTCGGTGTTTTTAAAGCGGCTACCGAGCTGAACCTGCCGGTCAACCTGCTGGGCGTGATCGCCTCGACCGAGAATCTGCTGGGGGCTGCGGCCTACAAGCCGGGCGACATCGTGACCTCCTACAAGGGCATCACGATCGAGGTGCAGAACACCGATGCCGAAGGTCGCATCATTCTGTCCGATGCGCTGGCCTATGCCGCTGAGAAGAAGCCGGCCGAGATCATCGATTTCGCGACGCTGACCGGTGCCTGCGTGATTGCGCTGGGCGCTCAGGCCACGGGCCTGATGGGCACCGGCGACAAGGTCATCAAGGGGCTGAAGAAGTCCGGCGACTATACCCACGACCGCGTCTGGGAGCTGCCAATGTACGAGGAGTATCAGGAACAGATCAAGTCCGATATCGCCGATATCCGCAACATCGGTGGTCGCGAGGCAGGCACGATTACCGCCGCCTGCTTCCTGTCGCGCTTCGTCGATGATATTCCGTGGGCACATCTCGATATCGCCGGCACGGCCTGGAACATGAAGGGCACCGACCTGTCGGCCAAGGGCGCGACCGGCGCCGGCGTGCGGCTGGTGACGGATTATCTGCTGAAACGGTCGCAGGGCTGATTTTCCGTTCAGCCGGCGTGAAGGCCCGTCCGCAAGGGCGGGCCTTTTTCCTGATAGAAACATATGACGGGCCTGCTAGGTTCGCGACATGCATGAGATGTCGCTGAACGAGTCGCTGTTTCGCCTGATCAATGATGCCCACAATATGGTGCTGGATGCGCTGTTCGGGCTGGTCTCCGGGCTCGGCGACGGGCTGGTGGTGGCATTGCTGTGCGCGTTGCTGATGCTGTTCCGGCTGCGTCTGGGGATGGTCGCATTGCTTGCATTTATTGTTTCCGGTCTGCTGGCGCAGTTGCTCAAGCGATTGTTCGATGCGCCGCGTCCGCCGGCCGTGCTGGAGCATGTGCATGTGCTGGGGGCGGCTCTGCAATCGCATTCCTTTCCTTCGGGGCACGCGACCAGCGATGGCGTGATGCTGGCCGCGGCCTTTTTGCTGTGGCCGGCGCGCGATGCGAGGGCCTGGGCCGTGGCGGGCCTGTTCCTGCTGGCCGCCATCGGCCGCATCTATGGCGGCGTGCATTTCCCGCTCGACGTGGCGGCGGGGCTGCTGCTTGGCATCGCAACGATGGGTCTGTGCTGGCGCTGGTCGGCCGGCTGGCCGGTGGAGCGCTGGCAGGCTTCGCCCTGGTCGTGGAAGGTGTCCGGCATGATCGTGGCCATCGAGGCGGCCGTGCTGGGGCTGGGCTATCATATACAGCCGGCTACCGCCCAGTTGCTGGCGCCGGTCCTGTCCGTGGCGGCGCTGTTCGTGCTGGTGCGCTACTGGAAGGGGCAGGTACGCGATGGCTGAAGCGGGGCGGACGGATATGCAGGTGCATTTCGAATTGCTCGAAACGCCGGACCGTGTGGAGGGGATTGCCCGGCTGTTGCTTCGGCGGGGGCGGTTAAAGCCGCATGTGCTGGTGCTTTGCCCCGATGCCGGATTCATGGCCCAGCTCGACGGGCGGCTGTGGACGATCCATCCCGAGTCCTTCCTGGCTCACGGCGTGGCCGGGCCCGATGCGGATATCAATGCGCGTCAGCCGATTCTGCTGTCGACCGAAGTGCGGCGCGATAACGGTGCCGAAGTGCTGATCAATGGCTGTCTGGAAGTGCCGGTGGATGTGTCCGGTTTCGCGCATGTGGTGGATTTCGTCGATGGCTGGGATGAAGGGCTGAAGCAGGCCGCGCGCGAGCGTTTTCGCACCTACCGCCAGATGGGGCTGGAGCCGAAATATCTCGGACGCAAGTCGTGAACGGAGCGGAAGAGGTCTTTTTCTCCGATGCCACCTTTGCGTTTCTCGGGCGCCTGGCGGCCAATAACCGGCGTGAATGGTTTCAGGAACACAGACAGGACTACGAGGATGCGGTTCGGGAGCCGGCCTTGCGGCTGATCAGGGCCATGCAGCCGCATCTGGCTGCCATATCCCCGCATTTTGTCGCCGATGCAAGGAAGAGCGGCGGGTCGCTGATGCGTGTGCACCGCGACACCCGCTTCAGCAGGGACAAGACGCCGTACAAGACGAATATCGGTATTCAGTTTCGCCATGAACTGGGGCGGGATGTGCATGCGCCCGGCTTTTACCTGCATATCAGTCCGGCCGAGGTGTTTGTCGGCGTTGGCATCTGGCACCCGGCCGGCGATGCGCTGGCAAGGATTCGCAAGGCAATGGACGACGAACCGCAGGCGTGGCTGACGGTGCGCGACGATGAACAGTTCAGCCGCTGGTTCGAGCTGGCCGGAGACAGCCTGAAGCGGCCGCCGAGAGGGTATGACCGGGAGCATCCGCTGATCGGGGACATCAAACGCAAGGATTTCATTGGCATCAGCCATATCCAGGCCGACCTGATCGTGCTGGAGGGGCTGGACCGGATGCTCGCCGATTATTTCGCGGTCGGTGCGCCGCTGATGCGTTTTCTGTGCCGGGCGCTGCGCATACCGTTCTAGCGTGCTGTCGAAAACCACCTGTAGTTTTTCAGGGCTTCCTTAATTATCATGGGCCAATGGCAGACGATCCCAGCATAGAAGATATCCTTGCCAGCCTGGATCAGTTGCTCGAGGAGAGCGACACCGGCAATGATGATGCCGGCCCGAAGCCGGAGGAGGTCGCGCCGGCTGAAGAGGTTTCGTCGCTTTCCCCTGCGATGCTCGGGGAGCCGCCGGTATGGTTGCAGGCGGATGAAGACGGGCTTTCCGATGAAACGCTGGAAGAAGACTTCGATGTCGCGATCCGGAACTATCACAGGCAGGCATCCGGGTCGGGGCATGTCGGGGTCGATGAGCCGACTGTCGCCGGGGATGAAGACCTCTGGCTGATCGACGAAACCCTGCAACAGGAAGACGGCCTTTCCGGCGCGGATGATACGGCTTCGTTGCCGGAGGGCATGTTTGCGGGCACTGAGGCGGAAGCAGCGGAAGCAGCGGAAGCAGCGGAAGCAGCGGAAGCAGCGGAAGCAGCGGAAGCAGCAGAAACGACGGAAACGACGGAAACGACGGAAACGACGGAAACGACGGCAGACCGGCCGGTTGTGCATCTGAGCGCTGCCGAACGGGTCGATGAAGAGGCTGAGCAAACAGTTTCGCCGCCTGTCGTGATCCTGACCGAGGATATGCTGGTCGATGATCATCAGGCGCTGTTGCCGTTCGAGCATCCGGTGGGGGCGGAGCAGGACGGCGATGCGGAGCCCCCTGGCACCGACGACAAAATTTCACTTGCCGAAGAGCAACCTCCGGCCAGCATGCCGCCAGCATGGGAAATGCAGATCGGCGAGCAGGTCGCGCAACGTATCGAGGCGATTCTGCCGTCGCTGATCGAGGCAGGCGTGCGGCAGGCTCTGAAGAAATCGGGTCGGCGCGCATTGCGCAGGGCGTTGAGCAGAAGGAAGCCCTGACCACCCACGAGGAGAACGAACAGATCATGAGCCAGCAAGAGCTAGCCAAAACCTACGAACCGCAGGCGGTCGAGCCGGCGATCAACGAGCAGTGGCTGAATTCGGATGCCTTTCAGCCGACACCGGCCGAGCGCTCCGATGGCGCCTATTGCATCGTCATTCCGCCGCCGAATGTGACCGGCAGCCTGCACATGGGTCACGCCTTCACATTCACGATTCAGGACATGCTGATCCGCTGGCAGCGCCTGTGCGGCAAATCGACGTTGTGGCAGCCGGGCACCGACCATGCCGGCATCGCCACGCAGATGGTCGTCGAACGCCTTCTCGACAAGGAGGGCGTGCATCGCCGCGACCTCGGCCGCGAACGGTTTCTCGACCGGGTCTGGGACTGGAAAGAACATTCCGGCGGCACGATCGTCAACCAGCTCAAGCGCCTCGGCGCTTCCTGCGACTGGTCGCGCGAGCGCTTCACGCTGGACGAGGGGCTGTCGCGTGCGGTGCGCGAGGTGTTTGTCAGTCTTTACGAGGAAGGGCTGATTTATCGCGGCAAGCGGCTGGTGAACTGGGATCCCGTGCTGGAAACGGCGGTGTCCGATCTCGAGGTGCAGCACGAGGAAGAAGACGGTCATATGTGGCATATGTGCTATCCGCTGGCCGATGATCCGTCGAAGCATGTGATTGTGGCCACGACGCGCCCGGAAACGATGTTCGGCGATGCGGCCGTGGCCGTGCATCCGGAGGACGAGCGCTATCGTGATCTGGTCGGACGGCAGGTTATGTTGCCGCTGACCGGACGCACGATCCCGGTCATCGCCGATGAATATGTCGATCGCGAGTTCGGTACCGGCTGCGTGAAGATTACCCCGGCGCATGATTTCAACGATTACGAAGTCGGCAAGCGCCACCACCTGCCGCTGATCAACATCCTGACGCCGCAGGCGCACATGCTCGACTGCGACGAGGTGCCGGAGAAATACCGGGGCATGGAGCGCTACGAGGCGCGCGAGCATATCGTCGCCGATCTCGACGCTGAGGGGCTGCTGCACAAGATCGAGCAACATACGCATCAGGTCGGCCGCGGCGACCGATCGCATGCGGTGCTGGAGCCGTATCTGACCGACCAGTGGTATGTGAAGATCCAGCCGCTGGCCGAGCCCGCCATCAGGGCTGTCGAGGACGGCGATATCCGCTTCGTGCCGCAGTTCTGGGAAAAGACCTATTTCGAATGGATGCGCAATATCCAGGACTGGTGCATTTCGCGCCAGCTGTGGTGGGGTCACCGCATTCCGGCCTGGTATTGCGACGGTTGCGGGCATATTACCGTATCGCGGGATAATCCCGAGTGCTGTGAAGGGTGCGGTTCGGACAAGATCAGCCAGGACGAGGATGTGCTCGATACCTGGTTCTCGTCCGGTCTGTGGCCGTTCTCGACGCTCGGCTGGCCGGACAAAACACCGGAGCTGGAGCGTTTCTATCCGACGAATGTGCTGGTCACCGGCTTCGACATCATCTTCTTCTGGGTGGCCCGGATGATCATGATGGGTCTGAAGTTCACCGGCGAGGTGCCGTTCCGCGACATCTATATCCATGCGCTGATCCGCGACGCCGAAGGGCAGAAGATGTCCAAGTCCAAGGGCAATGTGATCGATCCGCTGGAAATGTCCGACAAATACGGTGCCGACGCGCTACGTTTCACGCTGGCGCATATGGCGACGCCGGGCCGCGACGTGAAGCTCGATGAAAGCCGCATCGCATCGAACCGCAATTTTATGAACAAGATCTGGAACGCGGCGCGTTTCGTGTTCATGAATCGCGGCGACGCACAGCCCGATGCGACGCTGCGTCCGGAACTGGACGTGAATCGCTGGATTCTGGCCGAGCTTGATGCGACCGCGTCCGAGGTTGAGAAGGCATTGACCGAATATCGTTTCAACGAGGCGGCATCGGCCCTGTACGGCTTTATCTGGGGCACCTATTGCGACTGGTACGTCGAGGCGGCCAAGGTGTCGCTGTATGGCGATGACGAAGCGGCCGGGATCGAAACGCGTACCGTCATGCTGACTGCGCTGGAAGGCTGGCTGCGGCTGCTGCATCCGGTGTGTCCGTTCATTACCGAAACCCTGTGGCAGAGTCTGCACGGGCCGGATGCGCGGCTGGTGACCGATCGCTGGCATCAGCGCCGCGACGATCATGATGCGCGTTCGGTCAGCCGCATGCAGAAGGCCATCGAGGTTGTGTCGGCGATCCGTTCCATCCGCGGCGAAATGAATGTCGCTCCCGGCAAGCGAATTGCGGCGGCGATTGCCTGCCCGGCGGCCGAGCGCGCCGAACTGGAAAGCCAGCAGCTGCTGATCATGAACCTGGCCCGTCTCGAAACGCTGGACTGGCTGGACGAGGGGGCCGAGCTGGAGGCTGCGGCCGTGGCGCCGCTGACCATCTCGCGCGTCTACCTGCCGCTGGCCGGCCTGATCAATGTCGGGGAGGAGCTGGCGCGGCTGGACAAGAATCTCAGTCGCCTGGACAAGGAGATTGCCCGGGCCGAAGGCAAGCTCGGCAATCCGAAGTTCCGCAGCAACGCGCCGGCCGAGGTTGTAGCCAAGGTGCAGGCCGAGCTGGACGAGGCGCGCGCCAAGCATGCCGAGATGGAGGCGGCCATGGCGCGTCTGAAAGCGATCTGATAAGGCACAGTTCTCCAAAAAGCCAAGGGCCCGTACGGGCCCTTTTTTTATGCATGGATTTTTCCATGTGTGCTCGTTGGTTCGGTGTGTGTCGGGCTTGCAGCATGATCAAGTGTAAAAAGTGTAAAAAGTGTAAAAAGTGCTTGAACGAGGTTTCCGCTTGAATAGAGTCGCGCCCGTCTGTGATTAATCTCGGGTATTCGGAGGCGTGGATGTATCTGACGACAGGTGAAGCAGCCAGGATTTGCGGGGTCAGGGTCAACACCATCAAGAACTGGATTCGTAACGGTGATATGGAAGCGATCCAGACTCCGGGCGGGCATTGGCGTATCCCGCAGGCTTCATTTCTTGAATTTATGGAGCGTTTTGCTATCCGGCAGCCCTCTTTGTCCGGCAACGGGCGGCAAGCGAGGGAAGAGAAACAGATACTGGTAGTT
>JAJRVH010000203.1 GCA_021545625.1 Zetaproteobacteria bacterium | reverse complement strand
CTGGGCATGCTCCAGCTGGGAACGCAAATCGGAAAGCTCCTGCGCGTGTCGTTTACACTCGGTAATATCGCGGCAAATGGTCAGGAATGCCCGGCGTCCCTGATAGACCACCGGACAAGCCTGCACCTCGGCCTCGAACACCTCTCCGTTCCTGCGCAGCAGTTTTTCCTCGACCAGAGGCACGCTGTTCCCCCGCCGCATCTGCTCAATGCGCTCGGCCAGCATGCCCCGGTGGTCGGGATGGACATAATCGACCACCGCATCGCCGAGCATATCCTCCTCGCCGGATGCCGCGAACAGTCTGACCGCAGCCTGGTTGACGTAGATCCAGCGGCCATCCCGGTGGACGCCGATCGCATTCGGCGTCGTATCGAGCACTGCCCGATAATTGCGCTCGCTCTCGGCAAGGCGTTCCGTCCGTTCCTGCAGTTCCCGCCGGGCCTCCAGCAGAAGCCCCTCCCGCATCTCCCGCGTCAGGGCGGTAAAATAGGCGAAACCGGCAAACATGGCATAGGCAACAAATCCATACCCGAGCCTGGCCGGATCGTAATGCATCATGGCGCTGTCGCGCAGCAGATAGAGCGCCAGCGCCGCACAAAGCGCATAGGCTGCGATCCAGCAGATACCGCTGCGCGAACCGGCGATAAAACAGGCTGCAACCGGGAAGCCGATGCTCCAGATAAAGCCCGCGCCGACGAGCCCGCCGTCCAGCAACGCACCGAGAAAAATAAAACCCGAAAGAAAGACGACGATATGCCGCAACATATCCAGACGATAACGGCGCATATACAGCCACAGGCACAAAATACCGCCCGCCACCGTCAGCAAATCCACCGTACCCATGAAATAACGGCCGAACCACAGGTCGACCACGCCGATGACAGCCGCAAAAGGCATGGACCAGACCAGAGCGCAGCCGATCACCCCATAGGAAGGAGATATTTCCAGTTCATCCGCAGACAGGAGCAGCCTGCGCAAGCCCCCGATAACGCTCATCACTCTCCCCGCAGATTCAGCAGGGCTTGTTCTCCAGAGTCTCCCAGGGCTCATCGCCCGAGCCGTCGTCAAGGTCGAAAATGCGCAGGACGATCTTTTCCACGTCGCGCAGATGGAACGGCTTCTTCAGGATCTTCAGAGGCACGCCGAAAATCGCATCGACCAGGTCATCGGGGTAGGCCGTCACAAAAACCACGCGATCCTGCCCCTTGGAATCCATCAGCTGCATGGAACGATAGATTTCCTCGCCACACACGCGCGGCATGCGGACGTCCATAAAGATCAGGTCGAAATCGTCCTTTTGCTGATGCACGAGATCGTACAGCACATGCACCGCATCGCTGCTCGTTTTGATATCGAAATCAAGCCCGTGTTTATCGGCGATGCGCTCAAGCATGGCTGAGGTGATACCGAGTATCGACTCCTCATCATCAACAAGAAGGATCTTTCTGATTTGCCCTGTTTCAACCTGCCCCATGATATCCCCGTAAATGTGGTGATCAGCGTCACCTACTTTAGCGCTCCCCCGTCGGGATCGCAAGGACGAAACCGTATCAGCCATCCCCTCTCAGCAAGGCATCCAGCTTGCCGAGCAGCGCTTCCGGCAGATAGGGTTTCTGGATGAAGCCGGCGAGCCCCTTGCCTGTAAATCGCTGCGTGGCTGTCTGTTCGTTATAGCCGGAGGACAGAACCACCCGGACATCGGGCCTGATGCGGCGCATTTCCCGGAATGCCTCCTCGCCCCCCATGCGCGGCATGGTCATATCCAGCAGCACACAGTCAATCTCATCCCGGTAACGCCGCAACTGCTCCAGAGCCTCGATCCCGTCGGTGGCGTGCACAACGCGGTAGCCCGCCTCCTCGAGAATCATGGCAGCCACCTCGCGGATACTTTCTTCATCGTCCACGATCAGCACCAGCCCCTCCCTGCCGCGGCCGATTTCCCGCCCGCCGCCGTCCTGCTTCAGCGCGGCGGCCTTTGCCTCTACCGCCGGAAACAACACCTTGAAGGTCGTGCCACGCCCCGTTTCCGTATACAGCTTGATCGCTCCCCCATGCCCCCGGACAATGCCCAGGATGGCGCTCATGCCGAGTCCGCGGCCGGTAAACTTGGTCGTAAAGAAGGGCTCGAACAATCGCTTCTTTGTTTCCTCGTCCATGCCGCAACCGGTATCGGACACCTCCAGATACACATAGCGCCCCGGCTCCAGTTCCTCTTCCTGCACATAGGTGCCGGCAAGATAATCCCGGTCGGCATGCATCAGCCCGGTGGCGATCATGATATTGCCGCTCTTCTCGCCGATCGCCTCGCTGGCATTGATCACCAGATTCATGACCACCTGCTGCATCTGGGCGACGTCGGCCTCGATGGCGGGCAGATGCGGCATCAGCTCGTAGCGCAAAACCACGCCCTTGTGAATCGACACCTCCAGCAGGCGGACCATTTCCTCAACCAGCTCGGACAAATCGATAGCCCGCACGACAAAACGTCCCTTGCCCGAATAGGCCAGCATCTGCTTGCACAATTCGGCCGCCCGCTGACTGGTTTCCTCGATTGCGGCCAGATGTTCGACGGCCGGATCAATGCCTGCCGATCTGCTGCGCGCCAGCGCCGCATGCCCCATGATCGCGGTCAGAAGATTGTTGAAATCGTGCGCAATGCCGCCGGCCAGCACCCCCAGCGACTCCAGCCGCTGCACATGCTCCATCTTCTCCTGCTGCCTGCGCTCCTCGGTAACATCGCGATCGACCACGACCTGATGGCAAACCCGCCCGGCCGCATCAAATACCGGTGACACCCGCCTGGCCAGCACATGGACATTTCCATCAGAATCCGATAATTTGATTTCTCCCCGCCAACTTTTTCCACACCGTATAGCGCCGACAATCTCTTTGTAGAGCGAATCGCCGATCCGGCCGCCGCGCAACTCTGCCACAGACCGCCCCCGCATCGTCTCCACCTGCAAACCGTACTGTCTGGCCGCAGCCGGATTGCAGTCCTCCACACGCCCTGCCGCATCCAGAATCATCATCGGTTCATCGCTCTGCATGATCGCAGCCTTCAGCAACGCCCTACGCTCCTCGGCATATCGACGAGCCGAGACATCGCGCATCACGACCAGCACGGCCGGCAACCCGCTCTCCTCGAAAGGACAGGCCTGTACCTCCCCCCAGAATATCGAGCCGTCCAAGCGCAGCAACTTCTCCTCTATCAATGGGGTTTCTTCATACTGTCCGGCCTGCATCCGCTCGATCACCGTCGGACGGTCATCGGGATGTACGCGCTCAATCACCGGCGTGCCAACCAGTTCTGCCGCATCGCGAGCACCGAACAGCCTTACCGCAGCCGGATTAATATAAAGCCAGGTGCCATTGCGATGAACACCAACCGCATCGGGAATCAGCTCGACCAGCAGATGATAGCGCTTCTCGCTGCGTCGCAATGCCTCCTCGGCCTTTTTCATGCCGGAAAGATCGGTAACCACGGCCTGCACCAGCTGTTCCCTGCCCACATCGATCCGGCTCAGCTGCACATTGACCGGAAATTCGCTGCCATCGATGCGCCTGTATATCCATTCGAAAGTATCGCTGCCCGCAGCCAGTGCCGTGGCGATATGGGCCTCGGCCGCGCTACGGGAGTCCGTGCCGTCCGGCTGGTATTCCGGGGACAGATCGGCCGGGCGACAGCGGCAAAACTCTTCGGACGAAGAACAGCCGAACATATTCAGCGCCGCCCGGTTACAGTCCACGTACCTTCCGTCCCTGAGTATCATGATTGCCGCGGCGGACTGCTGGAACAGCTTGCCGTAACGCTCCTCCAGCGCCAGCAGACGCCGGCCCGACATCACGGATTCATCCAGCGCCGAGGTTACCAGCGTGCCGCCCTGAACAAGGACGACAATTACGGTCAGCGACATGGCCATAAGCGTGACATCCAGTCCCGTGACGGAAGCCGGCGCAGCCGGCATCGCATACACGTGTACGGCCGCCATGCCGGTGTAGTGCATGGCGGAAACGGCCACTCCCATGATGACGGCCGCGGGAATCTTGATGCCGAACTCGCCGAACACACTGCCGCTGCGCAACCGGTTGGCAATCCACAACGCCACCGTTGAAGCCGCCACGGCAATCAGCACGGACAGTGCAACAATCGGGGCATCATAGCTCATCGCTGCGGGCATGCGCATCGCGGCCATGCCGCTATAATGCATGGCCGCGATGCCCAGCCCGACCACGGCACCGACGCCGGCCAGCCGCCTCCCCTCCAGTTCATGTCCTCGCCGCAGGGGCAAGGCCCCCAGGGCGACAAAACACACGGCCACGACCAGCGACAGCATCGTCAGCGGCAGATCATAACGAACGGGTACCGGCAGCTGAAAAGCCAGCATGGCCATAAAGTGCATGCTCCAGATGCCGGTGCCGAGGCTGACGCCGAACATCAGCGCCCACAGCGTCGCCCCCCGCATGCTGGCCGTCGCATCATGGATGCGGGGAACCGCTCCGAGCGCCACAAACGCGGAAATCATG
>JAJRVH010000202.1 GCA_021545625.1 Zetaproteobacteria bacterium | reverse complement strand
GGCCCGTTCGGGACACTGAAGCGCGTTGAAGATATCGTGTTCAGCCTGTGTATTCTGTTGCTGATTTCGCCGCTGATGCTGTTGATTGCCTTGGGAGTGCGCCTGTCATCGCCCGGGCCGCTGATTTTCAAGCAGCGTCGTTACGGACTTGATGGACGGGAGATTTATGTCTGGAAGTTCCGCAGCATGCGGGTTTGCGAGGATGGGGAGGTGATCCGGCAGGCGCAGAAAAACGATTCGCGGGTAACGCCGTTCGGCGCTTTTTTGAGGCGCACCTCGCTGGATGAACTGCCGCAATTCATCAATGTTCTGCAGGGACGCATGAGCATTGTCGGGCCCAGGCCGCATGCTGTGGCTCATAACGAACAGTATCGCAAACTGATCAAGGGCTATATGTGGCGTCACAAGGTCAAGCCCGGTATTACCGGGCTTGCGCAGATCAACGGTTGCCGCGGTGAGACGAAAACCCTCGATCAGATGGCGGAAAGAGTCAGGTATGATATCGAATATATCCGAAACTGGTCGCTGTTGCTGGATATCAAAGTCATTTTCCTGACCATTTTCAGGGTGGTCGGCGACAGGAACGCCTATTAGACCGGCTATTGCGATGACGGCTTTCCGGCCGTAATATCCGCCGCCCTTACAGAAAACGGAGAGATGTCTGAGTGGTTGAAGGAGCACGCCTGGAAAGCGTGTGTACTCTGAACGGGGTACCGAGGGTTCGAATCCCTCTCTCTCCGCCAGTTTTCCATCCTGAGATGGATACCGAGTGTCGTCCGGGTTGGGCCCCGCACGGTGAAACCCTGTGAACCCCGTCAGGTCCGGAAGGAAGCAGCGGCAGCAGGACTTTCGCGCGTTGCGGACCTGTCCGGCCCGGGCGGCGCATTTTCCCCTTACCTTTTAGATTCTTATGCCTGTTGCGGGCGTGCTTTTTCGATTTCGGAATTTTCCGTCGTTTGCCCGGCGGCCTGAAGCTCCTCGATGCGGAAGTTGGATGGATCCGCCAGCAGCGCCTCGACAAGGCAGTGGTTCATTTCGTGGCCGGTTCGCTTGCCCTCGAAGGCGCCGACAATCGGCATGCCGGCCAGAGCCAGGTCGCCAAGCGTATCGAGAATCTTGTGGCGCACGCATTCATCCTCGTAACGCAGGCCCCCTTCGTTAATGACACGGTGGCTGTCGAGTACGATGGCATTTTCCAGCGAGCCGCCCAGTGCCAGCCCCGCTTTTTGCAGCGCTTCGATTTCGTGCAGGAAGCCGAAAGTCCTGGCGCGGCTGATCTCGCGGGTATAGGCCTGTCGGGAAAAGTCGATTTCCACACGGCGATTGCGCAGCAGGGGATGATCGTAGTCCAGATGATAGGCGATCTTGAAACCGGCGGCGGGGCGCAGGGCGCAGTACTTGTCACCGTCGCTGACCTCGACGCGCCTGAGAATGCGCATAACTTTCTTGGCCTTAGCCTGTTCGCGGATGCCGGCGCACTGGATCAGAAACACGAATGGAGCGGAAGATCCATCCATGATCGGCACTTCGGGGCCGCTGACCTCGATGCGGGCATTGTCCACGCCAAGGCCTGCCAGCGCGGAGAGCAGGTGCTCGACGGTCGAGACGCTTGCCTTGCCGTTGCCAATGGTGGTGCACAGCCGGGTGTCCGTGACATGTCCGGATGTCGCGGGGATCTCGATGCCTAGGTCGGAACGGACGAAGGCGATGCCGCTGTCTTCAGGCGCCGGATGCAGGATCAGCTGAATCTTGCGGCCGGAGTGCAGGCCGATGCCGCTGCAGCGAATCGAGTGATCCAGTGTTCTCTGGGCGATCATCCATTCCTCCTTTGTATATTGCCGCGCCCAAGACTGGCCCCTCCTGAGACCGAAGCTGTGACATGGCCCACAAGAGATGTTCCACCTTGATATAGCGGGCGGCCGATGCTGCCATGCATTGCCTGTCCGATAAACATTCTAGTTTTCAGCCAGGCAATGCATTCCTTTTTTTAATCCGCCTGTCTGCGCAAAAAGGTCGGCACGGAATATTCGTCCTCGTTGAACTCATTATTGCCGAACAGCTGCGGCTGGGCCTGCTGGCTCTGACCAGCCGCATGCGCGGGGGTTGCGGTTTTCTGCGACGGGACGGCGCCCAGCGGAACATTCGGGATACGGGGCATTTTGAATTCCGGCGTTTCGCTGTCGCCGCCGGCAAGACGTACGGCAGGCGCTTCACCGGATAGTCCGGTGGCTACAACCGTAACGCGGATTTCATCGCCCGCATCCTTGTCGTAGACCATGCCGCAGATGATATTGGCATCCTCGTCGGCCATATTGTGGATGATCGATACCGCTTCGTCGTATTCGGCCAGGGTCATGTCCTCGTTGCCGGTGACATTGACCAGGATGCCCTGGGCTCCGTGGATATCGATATCCTCGAGCAGGGGCGACGAGATGGCGCGCTCGGCTGCTTCCATGGCCCGGCTTTCGCCGCTGGCCATGCCGGAGCCCATCATCGCCACGCCGGATGTTTCACTCATCACGGCCTTCACATCGGCGAAGTCGACATTCATATAGCCGGTATGGGTGATCAGTTCGGCAATGCCGCGCACGGCCTGCAACAGCACATCATCGGCCTTGCGGAAGGCTTCCAGCATGCTGGTGTTCTTGCCCACGGCGCCGATCAGCTTCTGGTTCGGAATGGTGATCAGCGTGTCGACGTATTTGCGTAGTTCGGCGATGCCTGCCTCGGCCTGGCGCATGCGACGCTTGCCTTCGAATGCGAACGGCTTGGTCACGACGGCCACGGTCAGCACGCCCATCTCGCGCGCCGCTTCGGCGATGACCGGTGCCGCGCCGGTGCCGGTGCCGCCGCCCATGCCGGCGGTGATGAATACCATGTCGGTGTCGGCCAGAAATTCGCGCAGATGTTCACGTTCGGCCTCGGCCGCTTCGCGTCCGATCTGCGGATCGGCGCCCGCTCCCAGGCCTCGGGTAATATCTGCGCCGAGTTGCAGCTTGGTATCGGCCTGATTGCGTTCGATGGCCTGTGCGTCGGTATTGGCGACGATGAATTCAACGCCGCGCAGTTTCTGGTCGATCATGTTGTTCAGGGCGTTGCCGCCGCCGCCGCCGACGCCGATTACCTTGATCTTTGCCGCCTGTGCCGAAGTGTCCTCGAAAGTATATAAAGTTGCCATGTCTGCCTCCTGTGTGTCCCTGTGTTTTTGTAGTTTTTTGTGTCTTCGCAGTGTTGTGGTGGTTGCTCAGCCCGTGTCTCCGAACCAACTTCGCATGTGTTTCCATACGCGTGCGAGAATATTGTGATCGCTGGCCTTGATCGTGCCGCCGCCGCTCTGGCGGTAGCGCTGTCCGTACAGGATCAGGCCGACGCCGGTGGCGTACATCGGGCTCGACACCACGTCGACGAGACCGCCGACGCCGTGCGGGCGTCCGAGCCGGACCGGCATGTCGAAGATTTCCTCGGCCAGTTCGATCATGCCTTCGAGCAGCGAGCTTCCGCCGGTCAGCACGAGGCCGGCGGCGACCAGTTCTTGATAGCCGGAGCGTTGCAGCTCGTTCTTGATCATCTCGAACAGCTCCTCAACGCGCGGTTCGAGGATCTGTGCCATGACCTGACGCGGCATGGGGCGCGGATCGCGGCCGCCGACGCTGGGAATCTCGATCTGGTCCTCGGGCGGCACCAGCGAAACCATGCAGGCGCCGTATTTGCGTTTGAGCTGGTCGGCCTCGCGCGCCGATGTGCGCAGGCCGATGACCAGATCATTGGTCAGATGGTCGCCGCCGATCGGAATGACCGCGGTATGGCGGATGGCGCCGTCGAGGAAGACGGCGATATCGGTCGTGCCGCCGCCGATATCAACCAGCACCACGCCGATATCCTTTTCGTCCTGCATCAGCACTGCCTCGCTGGACGCGACCTGTTCCAGCACCATGTCCGAAACATCCAGATCGCAGCGGTTGCAGCACTTGATGATATTCTGTGCCGAGGACACCGCGCCGGTGACGATGTGCACCTTGGCTTCCAGGCGCACGCCGCTCATGCCGATCGGCTCTCGGATACCATCCTGATTATCGATAATATATTCCTGCGGCAGGATATGCAGGATCTGCTGATCGGCCGGAATATTCATGGCCTTCGCCGCGTCGATGACGCGATCCACGTCCTCGCGCGTGATTTCGCTGCCCTTGGACGCGACCACGCCGTGGCTGTTGTAGCCGCGGATATGGCCGCCTGCGATACCGGTGAATACCGACTGGATATCGACGCCGGCCATGAGTTCGGCTTCCTCGACCGCCAGGCGAATCGATTCGACCGTGGACTCGATATTGACCACCACGCCCTTGCGCAGGCCGCGCGAGGGGTGGGTGCCGATACCGATGACATCGAGCTTGCCGTCCGGCGAGGCTTCGGCCACGACACATGCAATCTTGCTGGTGCCGATATCCAGTCCCACCAGAACCTGATCGTGTTTG
The DNA here is from genome assembly GCA_021545625.1 of Zetaproteobacteria bacterium. Taxonomy (GTDB): domain Bacteria; phylum Pseudomonadota; class Zetaproteobacteria; order Mariprofundales; family Mariprofundaceae; genus JAJRVH01. Next base: position 4,776 of record JAJRVH010000202.1, on the reverse strand, counting down.
GGCATTATATCACCCCCTCATGCTTGGCTGGTCTCAGGAACCAGCGTGATGTCATGCGTGCATCCACGCGCCAGACGCGCGATCGCCAGCGTGGTCGGGAGAGCAGGTCTGCCAGTTTTTGCAGCACGCGCGCTTCCCGGCGGTGCGGAATCATCCAGCGCTCCCCCCTGCTGAAATAGACCAGCCAGGCCTGATTGCTGCTGCGGATCTCGCTGAGCGCCTGCAGGTCGCGGATGCGTTGCGCGGCCAGCGCCTCGAGAAGCAGTCGCGCCTGGGAAAGCTGGTTTTTCCGGATGCGCAGCATCGGCAGGTCCGGCGATTCACCGGCGGCGATCGGGCGATAGGCATGGCCTTTTCCATCCACCAGATGGATATGTCCGGCTTCGTCCTGCCACAGAGCCACCGGCGTGCGGGCCACGGCCGTGACCTGCAGCGCATCGGGAAGCCGGCGGCTGATGCGGACATCGGCCAGATCCGGAATGGCGGCCAGCCATTGTTCGCGCAGCCGAGCCGGCCGGGTATGCAGATAATCCCGGTGATTCATCTGCTGTAGCTGCTGCTCGATCCGGGCCTTCAGATCCGTATTGCCGTCGATTTGCCAGTGACTGACCGACAGGGCGCCGTTCAGCCCCCACAGGGTGGCTCCCAGCGATACCAGCACGCCGCCGGCCGTCAGCACGGGGCGGATCAGCCGCCAGGCATGCCGGCGGCGCAGGCGCCGTGTTTCCTCGCCGATACGGCGCTGGTTAGGGCGGCTCATATTGTCGTCTCCTGCGGATATTCCAGCCGCGCCTCGCTCAGGATGCGCAGGCACAGCGTTTCGAAATCGATGCCGGCCCGGGCGGCGGCTTTCGGCAACAGGCTGGTCTCCGTCATGCCGGGGATGGTATTGATTTCGAGGATGACCGGTTCGCCGCCGTCCGGAACGATCATGTCGACCCTCGGCGCGCCGCAGCATTTGCAGGCCTGCACGGCCCTGACGGCCTGTTCCATGCAGAGGCGCAGGGTCTCGGCGGGCAGGCGGGCAGGACAGAAGTATTCGGTGGCGCCGGCCGTGTATTTGGAATCGAAGTCATAGACGCCCGAGCGTGGCACGACCTCGACGACGGGCAGTGCAGTGCCCGCCAGCACGGAGACGTTCACCTCCACGCCCCGAACCGGTATTTCGGCCATCCACCGGTCCGGATCCCGGATATCCAGCGCCTGCCATTCATCCCCGGACGCGACATGGTGCAGGCCGATGCTCGAGCCTTCGGCGACGGGCTTGATGATGACCGGGTAGCGGATCGGGCCGTCAACGGTCAGCGGTACCGATGTGGCCGTTGTCAGCCCGGCATGTTCGAGCACCTGCTTGCACAGCTGCTTGTCCATGCACAGCGCCGAGGCGGTGACGCCGGAACCCGTATAGGGAATGCGCATGATTTCGAGCAGCCCCTGTACGCAGCCGTCCTCGCCCAGCGAGCCGTGCAGGGCGATAAAGGCCGTGCGGATGCCGGCGTTGCGAATGGCCGCGGGCCAGTCATCGGTCAGGTCGATGCCGACGGCATCGACGCCGGAAGCGATCAGGGCCGTCAGTACGGCGCGTCCCGATTTCAGCGAAATTTCCCGTTCGCCGGATATGCCGCCCATCAGTACGCCGACGCGGCCGAAATCGTCCGGTTGGATGACGCTCATGCGCTTTCCTCCACGGGATGTTCCGCGATGATGCGAACTTCCGGCTCCAGCAGGATGCCGGACTTTTTCTTGACCACGATGCGGGCGCGTTCGATCAGGGCCAGCACGTCGGCGCTGGAGGCGCCGCCGAGGTTGACGATGAAGTTGGCGTGCCGCTCGGAGATTTGCGCATCACCGATGCGGGTGCCCTTGAGGCCGGATGCCTCGATCAGCCGGGCGGCATGGTCGCCGGGCGGATTCTTGAAAACGGAACCGCAATTGGGCTGGCTCAGGGGCTGTGTCGATGAGCGGCGGCTGCGCATCGAGCGCATGCGCTCCCGGATGGCATCCGGCATGTCCGGCGCCAGTTCGAAGCGGGCGGCAAGCACGAGGCTGCCCTCCGGCAGGCTGGTGTGCCGGTATCCCATCTGCAGCCCGGAGGCGGGCATTTCCACGACATCGCCGTTGCGCAGCAGAAGTTCGACCTGTTGCAGCGTGTCGGAAACCTGCTGGGAGAAGGCTCCGGCATTCATCGCGATGCCGCCGCCGAGATCGCCCGGCACGGTGGCCATGAATTCCAGTCCGGTCAGTCCGCGCTCTGCGCATTGCCTGGCAATGCTGCTCATGCGCACGCCGGCTTCGGCATGTGCCTGGCAGCCATCGATACGCATCTCGTTCAGATCGCTCAGATCCATGACCAGACCATCGAAGCCGCTGTCGGGGATCAGCATATTGCTGCCCCGTCCCAGCGGCAGGATACGGATATGCGACGGGATCGACTGCATGGCCCTGACAAGGGCGCTGCGACCGGCCGGCCGGAAGAACCAGCGGGCCGGCCCTCCGGTGCCAAGGGTCGTATGACGGGCCATCGGCTCCTGCTCGCTGAAGCGTCCGAACTCGCTGAGGCTGGCGGCCCAGGTGTCGGTGGTGCGTCCCGGCTGCATCATGTTCATAGGCCGGCCTCCTCGCGCATGCGCGAGGCCAGCCCGCCGATGGAACCGGCGCCCATCAGGATGACGATGCCCGGCTTCTGCAATGCACGGTTTGCCAGATCCCGGGCCTCATGCAGGTCATCCATCAGCGCGACAGACTTGTGACCGCGGGCGCTCATCGCGGCGGCCAGATGTTCGCTGTCGATGCCATCGATCGGCGGCTCGCCGGCCGAATATACCGGCAGCAGCCAGACCTCGTTGGCCCGGTCAAAGGCACCGAGAAATTCCTCCATCAGATCGCGCGTACGCGTATAGCGGTGTGGCTGGAAAATGACCCGGATGGTTTCGTCCGGCCAGCATTCGCGCGCGGCGGCCAGCGTGGCTGCGATCTCTTTCGGATGGTGGGCGTAATCGTCGACCAGAATACCCTGCCGGATACGGCTGCGCTGAAAGCGCCGCTGGATGCCCTCGAACGAGGCCAGCGAGGCGCGGACCGTTTCGATATCGATGCCCAGATCCATCAGCACCGCGATGGCGGCCAGCGCGTTCTCGGCATTGTGACGGCCGGGCATGGCGATGCGGAATTCGCCGAGATCGCCCTGTTTCAGGCTGCTGACCGTAAAACGCTGACCGTCGGGATTGGCCCGGACGGTTGTCAGATGCAGATCCGCCTGCGGGCTGGAGCCGTACGTGGTCAGCGGCTTGTGCAGATCCTCGCGCAGCGCGGCGACATGCGGGTGTTCATGATGCAGCACGACCCGGCCGTAGAACGGCACCATATTGACGAACTGACGGAATGCGGCCAGCAGCGACTCGAAATCGCCGTAGTGATCCAGATGTTCCGGATCGATGTTGCTGACTACGGCGATGGTTGGCGACAGGCGCAGGAACGAACCGTCGGATTCGTCCGCCTCGGCCACCAGCCACGGGCTGCCGCCCAGGCGGGCATTGCTGCCGCTGGCGATCAGGCGGCCGCCGATGATATAGGTCGGATCGAGTCCCGCCGCTTCCATGCCGTGGGCGATCAGCGAGGTCATCGTGGTTTTGCCGTGGCTGCCGGCAATGGCGATACCCTGCTTCATGCGCATCAGTTCGGCGAGCATGTCGGCGCGGGGGATGACCGGAATGCCTCGCTGCCGGGCGGCCACGATCTCGGGGTTGTCCGGGGTGATGGCCGACGAGACCACCACCACCTGCGCCCGGCCGAGGTGCTCCGGCCGGTGGCCGATAAATACCGGAATGCCCAGGTCCTGCAGGCGCCGTACGTTGGCGCTTTGGGCGGCATCGCTGCCCTGAACCGAGAAGCCCTGGTTATGCAGCAGTTCCGCGATGCCGCTCATGCCGATGCCGCCGATGCCGATCAGGTGGATATGCTGGATGCGCGATTTCATTTCGCATCACCTTCGGGGAACAGGTAGGGGCGCAGCACATCGAGCTGTTTTTGTTCCGCATCGAGCGGCGCCTGTGCCCTGGCGGCCCGGCTCATGTCGCGCAGTCGTTCCACGTCGAACAGCAGGGATTCGATTTCACCGGCAAGGCTGGAAACGGAGATGCGCTTCTGTTCGAGCAGGCGTGCACCGCCACCCTGGGCCAGCGCATTGTAGCGCTGATGGTCGTCCGCAGCATGAGGCAGAGGCACAAACAGGGCCGGCATGCCGCAGACGCCCGCTTCGCTGACGGTCATCGCGCCGGAGCGGGCGAGCAGCAGGTCGCCGCTGGCGTAGAAGGCGGCCATGTCGTCGCAGAAGGCCAGGACAGAGGCGTCGATGCCCGCCTTCTGGTAGATCTGCCCGATCTGGCGCCGTGCTTCGGCATCGTTGCCGGCCAGGTGCGTGACACTGAAGCGAAGTCCCCTCTCGGCCAGCAGCGAACAGGCTTCGGGTACGCTCTGGTTGAGAATGCGGGCTCCCTGCGAACCGCCCATGACCAGCAGGCGCGGCGGCTGATGGGGTTGCCAGCGAACACCGTCAATGGCCTGGCGCACGATATTGCCGGTTACGACAGCGGGTGCGCTGGCCGGCAGCCTTTCGCGGGCGGCGGCAAAGCCGAGCATGATCCGGTTGCAGAAGCGGGCCAGTTTGCGATGGACGAGTCCGGGCATCGCATTCTGTTCGTAGAGGACGACCGGCACGCGCGCGCTGAGGGCGGCCAGCACGCCGGAAATGCTGGCGTATCCGCCGACGCCGACCAG
>JAJRVH010000201.1 GCA_021545625.1 Zetaproteobacteria bacterium | reverse complement strand
TATGCCGCCACACATATAGTGGGCCGCCGGCACGACGGGCACTGGTTCGGCAGTCATGTCGATGCCAAGTTCCTGCAGTCGTTGCCGGATGTTCGGAAACTGGCGCTGGATGGTTTCTGTTCCAATCGGGCGGGCATCGAGATACATGCAGTCCTCGCCACGCTTTTTCATTTCGTGGTCGATGGCGCGCGCGACGATATCGCGCGGGGCCAGTTCGCCGCGTTCGTCGTAGCGGAACATGAATCGTTCGCCGGCCCCGTTCAGCAGCCTCGCGCCTTCGCCGCGCAGTGCCTCGGAGAGCAGCATGTTCGAGCCGTGCGGGTGGAACAGGCAGGTCCGATGGAACTGCATGAATTCGAGGTTCATGACCCGGCAGCCGGCCCGCCAGGCCATCGCGATACCGTCGCCGGAGGCAGCATGCGGGTTGGACGTATAGAGATAGACCTTGCCTGCGCCGCCGGTGGCCAGCACTGTCTGGCCGGCGCTGATGGTCAGGATGTTCTCATCGGGCGTCAGCACATAGGCGCCGAAGCAGCGGCGCTGGCCGTTGCGCGGGTCCGCCGTGCAGATCAGGTCGATGGCCGCATGGTTTTCCAGTCGTATGATGCGTTCCTGCGGCTTGATGCGCGCCAGCAATGCCTCGCCGATGGCGCGGCCGGTCGCGTCCTGCACATGTGCGACGCGGCGGTGGCTGTGTCCGCCTTCGCGGGTCAGGTGCAGACCGTTGTCATCGGCATCGAAGCCGGTGCCGATCGCGATCAGCTCCCTGATGATGCGGCCGCCCTGGGTAATGATTTCGCGGACTGCGTTTTCATGGCACAGGCCGGCGCCGGCCGCCAGCGTGTCCTGAACATGGGAGGCGATCGAATCCTCGTCGGAGATGACGCTGGCGATGCCGCCCTGGGCATACCAGGTGCTCGAATCCTGAAAACGTCCCTTGTTGACCAGCAGCACGTTGCCGTGCCCGGTCAGCCGGGCGGCGGTCAGCAGGCCGGAGGCGCCGCTGCCGATGATCAGATAATCCGTCCTGATATGCCGTTTCAAGAGGTTGCTCCAGACAGACGTTGCATGACATTTAAAGGCTATGCGGGACGGCCGCTGGCTGCAAGGCCCGGCGGTTGCGTGTAGTCTTGGCCGCACAGGAGTCGTTGTGGAACAGAAGGTCACCGTGATTGCAGTCGAAGGGGGCGAGGCGCTGGTCGAGGCCAGGCGCGCCAGCGCCTGCGGTGATTGCGCCGGCAAGGCATCGTGCAGCACGATGGGATCCTGGGCAGATCGTTTTGCCCGGCTGAAGGTACGCAATACGGTACATGCGCGGGTTGGCGACGAGGTGTTGCTGGAGGTGCCGGACAGCATGCTGCTGAAGGTGGCCTTCCGGCTTTACGGTCTGCCGATGATCGCTTTCGTGCTGTTCGGGCTGTTCATGCGCTGGCTGGCACTGGCAGCGGGCTGGGCCCTGCCCGAGGTGTGGGCGGCCGGCGGCGGCATGGCCGGCGTGCTGGCGATCTATGCGCTGCTGTTGCGTAGCCGGGCGCAGGCGAGCGTTCTGGAAGCGCGCATGGTGCGCATCGTTCGTTCTTCGGGCACTATTCCGATCCGGTCGCTGTGAGGAAGGCTTTACGCTTCATCTTTTTTTCATCCGGCGGCGATAAAAAGTGCCCCGCAGCACCGATAACGTCATTTGAGGAGAGTCCATTGAAGTATTTGTCCCGTATTGTCCCGCTGTTGCTGGCCGTGTTCGTGTGTTCGCAGCCGGCGCAGGCCCTGCCCGACAGCTTTGCCGATCTGGCCGCGGCACAGGCCGATTCGGTCGTCAATATCAGCACCACGAAGCTGGTGCGCGGCCAGGGGCTGCAGGGGTTCGGCTTTCCGCCGGGTTCGCCGTTTGAGGACTTCTTTCAGGACTTTTTCCAGAACATGCCTCCCCAGGAGCGCCATGCGCTGGGTACGGGTTTCATTCTTTCCGCGGACGGTTATATCGTCACCAACAACCATGTCATCGACGGCGCCGACGAGGTGCTGGTCAAGATGCGCGACGGCAAGGAGTACGAGGCCAGGGTGATCGGCGTCGATCCCAAGCTGGACGTGGCCCTGATCAAGGTGGATGCGAAAGGCCTGAAGGCGGTGAAGCTTGGTGATTCGGATCGTTTGCGCGTCGGCGACTGGGTGGTGGCGATCGGCAATCCGTTCGGCCTGGAGCAGACGGTGACCGCCGGCATCGTGTCCGCGAAGGGCCGGGTGATCGGTTCCGGTCCCTACGATGATTTCATCCAGACCGATGCGGCGATCAATCCGGGCAATTCGGGCGGACCACTGTTCAATGTCAGGGGCGAGGTCGTCGGCATCAATACTGCGATCTACTCGCGCAGCGGTGGCAACAACGGTATCGGTTTCGCAATTCCGATCAATCTGGCGCGTTCGGTGCTCAACGATTTGCGCGAGAAGGGTCATGTGACGCGCGCCCGTCTGGGAGTGCATATCTCCGATATCGACAAGGCTACCCAGAAGGCGCTGGGCCTGAAGACCCGTGAGGGAGCGCTGGTGCCGCAGGTCGAGGCAGGCTCGGCGGCCGACAAGGCTGGCATCAGGGCCGGCGATGTGATCGTGTCGCTGGACGGCGTGAAGATCCGCAAGGCTCATGACCTGCCGATCCGCGTGGCCCGTCATGCGCCGGGCGACAAGGTTCGGGTCGGCATCATCCGCGATGGCAAGCCGAAAACGATCGTCGTGACCGTCGAGGAAATGCCGGAGGAGGCTGTCGCCTCTGCCGGCCGGCATGTCGGCAAGGGCAAGGTCAGGCTTGGCATCGTCGGAGAGAATCTGAGCGCCGATCTGGCGCGCTCGCTGGAGACGCGCGTGAAGTCCGGCGTCGTCGTCAAGCAGGTGCAGAGAGGTTCGCCGGCGGCGCGCGCCGGTATCCAGCGCGGCGATGTGATTTATCGTATCAACGGAGAACCGGTGAAGAATCTGCGTGCGCTGGCCAGGTTGCTGAAGGGCTTCGAACCGGGCGATGTGCTGCGCGTGATGCTGGATCGCCACGGCGACCAGGTGTTCACGCTGGTCAAGCTGCCCGGTCGCGAGGACTAGGCCATGGCATTGCCGCATGTCCGGATCATGAGCCGTCGCCAGTGCTGTCTGTGCGATGAGATGAAGGCCGTGGTTGAGATGCTGGCCGGGGCGGGCCATTGCAGCTGGGAGACGGTCGACGTTGATCGCGACAAGGGCTTGCTGGTGCGCTACGGCATGGATGTGCCGGTGTTGCTGATCGACGGCGAGGAGGCTTTCAGGCATCGGGTTGCGCCCGACGATCTGAGGCGTGCGCTGCAGACACTTACCGACGGGGTTCAATCATGAAATATCGTTTTCCTTTGGCCGTTCTTCTGTTGCTGGGACTGGGCGCGGGCCTCTATGTCAGCCTTCCCGAGGCCCCGGCAGTGGTGAAAGAGGGCAATCCCAGCGTCGATTTTAACCTGCCGGACTTGCAGGGGGCCATGCATGGCCTGCCGAAGGGAGAAGTGACGCTGCTGAACTTCTGGGCCACCTGGTGCCCGCCATGTCGCAAGGAAATGCCGTCAATGGTGGAGCTTCACAACAAGCTGGGTTCCAGGGGGCTGAAGATTGTGGCGGTATCGGTGGACCGAAAGCGTTCCGATCTTTCCGCGTTTGTGCGGGAGTTTCAGATACCGTTTCAGGTGCTGCATGATATCGACAGCACGGTTTCGCGTCGCTACGGCGTGTTTCGCTATCCGGAGACCTTCCTGATAGACCGTCAGGGCCGGATTCGTCATCATCTGGTCGGCGGCATCGACTGGATGTCGCAGCCGTTGCTGGATACGCTGGAGGGGATGCTGAATGAACCGGTCGACGGAGTGCGGCAGGGGTGACGCCGCTGGCGGGGAGCTGAAACAACAGATCGAGGCCCTGCGCGCCGAGCTGCGCGAACATAACTACCGCTATTATGTGCTTGACGCACCGGTTATTTCCGATGCCGAGTACGATCGCATGCTGCGCCGTCTCGAGGAGCTGGAGGCGGAGCTCGGCGAACCGGTGCCTGATGATTCGCCGACCCGCATCGTGGGCGCTCCTCCCAGCCAGGCCTTTGTCGCCCGCGAGCATGGCGAGCCGATGCTGTCGCTGGCCAATGCCTTCAGCGAGGAAGAGGTGGAGTCCTTTGACCAGCGTATTCGCGACGTGCTCGGCGATACGCCCTTCGATTATATCGTCGAGCCGAAAATCGACGGTCTGGCCGTCAACCTGCGCTATGAGAACGGATGCCTGAGCATCGCCGCCACCCGTGGCGATGGACGGGTGGGCGAGGATGTGACCGACAATATTCGCACCATTGCCGATATCCCCTGGCGTCTGGCCATGCCGCAGGGCGTGGCGCCGCCTGCCCTGTTGGAAGTGCGCGGCGAGGTCTATATGTCGCGGGCAGCATTTCTGGAACTGAACCGCAGACAGGAGGAGGCAGGCGACAGGCCGTTCGCCAATCCCCGTAATGCTGCTGCCGGTTCATTGCGGCAGATTGATGCGAAGGTTACGCGCGCGCGCAGACTCGGTTTTTTCGCCTATGGCACGGGACTGGGGGGCGATGCGCTGGCAGCAGGCCAGTTCGAGCTGCTGCAAAGGCTTGCGGCGATGGGGTTTGCGGTTCAGAAAACGTGGCGGGCTTCGGACGTGGATGGGTTGCTGGCCTGCTACCGAGACTTGCAGTCCCGGCGCGGCGGGCTTGCCTACGAGATCGATGGGGTGGTTTACAAGGTGAACGATTTTGCCTTGCAGCGGCGCCTGGGGGCGGTGGCCCGTTCGCCCCGTTGGGCCATTGCGCACAAGTTTCCGGCCGAGGAAGTGACGACGACGGTGAAGGAAATCGTGTGGCAGGTCGGTCGCACCGGTGTAATCACGCCGGTGGCCGACATGGAGCCGGTTGCAGTCGGCGGCGTCGTGGTTTCGAGGGCGACCTTGCACAATGTCGACGAACTGATGCGCAAGCAGGTTTACCCCGGGGGGCGGGTGGTGGTGCGCCGCGCCGGCGATGTGATTCCCGAAGTGGTACGGGCTATTGATGTGTCGCCGGATTATCCGCGACCGCGGATCCCCGAACATTGCCCGGTATGTGGTGCGGGCGTATATCGCCCGGAAGGCGAGGTGGCGCTGCGTTGCAGCGGCGGGCTTTCATGCACGGCCCAGCTCAAGGAGCGGCTGCGGCATTTTGTCTCCCGTTCGGCGATGGATATCGATGGTATGGGCGCGAAGCTGATCGACAGCCTGGTCGATGAAGGCTTGCTGAAGAGCATCGCCGATATCTATACCCTGGATCTTTCCCGGCTTCTGGAGTGGCCGGGCATGGGTGAAAAGAAGATCGCCAATCTCAGGCAGGCCATCGCCGTCAGCAGGGAGCGGCCGCTGGCCCGCTTTCTGTTCGCGCTCGGCATACGCCATGTCGGGCAGGCCACGGCCGCGGCGCTGGCGCAGCATTTCGGTACACTGGAGGCACTGGCCGAAGCCGATGAGGAGACGCTGCAGTCGGTGCCGGATATCGGGCCGGAGG
>JAJRVH010000200.1 GCA_021545625.1 Zetaproteobacteria bacterium | reverse complement strand
AGCATCAGAAGACCTACGAGATCATGACGCCGGAATCGGTGGGCTGGAATACGAACCGCATGGTGCTGGGCAAGCATTCCGGACGGGCGGCATTGAAGGCGCGTTATGCCGAACTGGGCATCGAGATCGACGGCGAACAGCTCAATGCCGTGTTCGAGCGTTTCAAGGTGCTGGCCGACAAGAAGAAGGATATCTTCGACGAGGATCTGATGGCGATCCTGTCGGGCGATTCGGAAACGCTGGCCGAGCGCGTGAAGCTGGTCAGTCTGCATGCGGCTTCCGGTACCGGCGATACGCCGGTGGCGGCCGTGGAGCTGGAGATCGAGGGCGAACTGCACAAGGCGACGGCCGAGGGCGACGGGCCGGTCGATGCAGCATTCAAGGCGATCAAGTCGCTGGTCGAGCCGAACGGCAAGCTGTTGCTGTACGCGGTCAATGCGATTACGGCCGGAACCGATGCGCAGGGCGAGGTGACGGTGCGCCTTCAGGACGGCGATCGCATCGTCAACGGGCAGGGTTCGGATACCGATATCGTCGTCGCATCGGCCAGGGCGCTGATCGCGGCGCTGAACAAGCTGCCGAATATGCATGCCCGCGAGGTGCATGCCCAGTATTCGGGCGTCTAGCAACAGGGAAACAAAAAAGGCCGGAATCTGAATTCCGGCCTTTTTTGCTGAATACCTCGCTACAGGTGCATCTGGCTGAGCCAGCGTTCCAGAAAATGAATGTTGAAGTCGGCCTTCTGGAAGCCCGGATTGGCCAGCAGCCGCTGGTGCAGTTCCTGATTGGTCGTGACGCCGAGGATGACCAGTTCATCGATCGCTCGCTGCATGCGACGAATGCATTTCTGGCGATCCCTGGCATGCGTAATGATTTTGCCGATCATCGAGTCGTAATGCGGCGGAATCCTGTAGCCGGTATAGACGAAGGAATCCACCCGCACGCTGCGACCGCCCGGCGCGTGGTAGAGCTCGATCGTGCCGGGGGAGGGCGTGAACCTGAACGGGTGCTCGGCATTGATCCGGCACTCGATCGCATGCCCTTTCTTCTTGATATCGCTTTGCCTGAAAGCCAGCTCCTCGCCCGCGGCAACGCGGATCTGCCATTCGATCAGGTCCACGCCGGTAATCCACTCGGTGACCGGATGCTCGACCTGGATGCGGGTATTCATTTCGATGAAGTAAAACGACTTGTCCGGGTTCATCAGGAATTCGATGGTGCCGGCGCCGACATAGTTCACGGCCCTGGCCGCAGCCACACCGGCCGCGCACAGCTTTTCGCGCGTTTCCTCGTCGACGAACGGGCTTGGCGCTTCTTCCAGCACCTTCTGGTTGTTGCGCTGCATCGAGCATTCGCGCTCGAACAGGTGCACGATGTTGCCGTGCGTGTCGCCGAGCACCTGCACCTCGATATGGCGCGGCTCCTCGAGGAATTTTTCGATAAACACCGTATCATCGCCGAAGGCGGCACCGGCCTCGTTCTTGCACATGCTGAAGGCATTGGGCAGTGCGGCCTCGGAATGCACGACCTTCATGCCACGTCCGCCGCCACCGGCCGAGGCCTTGACGATGACCGGGAAGCCGGCCTTGCGGGCGATGGCCTTGGCCTCCTCAATATCGGATACGGCGCCGTCGGAACCGGGTACCAGCGGTACGCCGGCGACTTCCATCTTCTGCTTGGCCGACACCTTGTCGCCCATGATGCGCATCGATTCGGGACTCGGGCCGATCCAGGTCAGGCCGGATTCGATGACGATTTCGGCGAATTCGGCATTCTCGGCCAGAAAGCCGTAGCCGGGGTGGATGGCCTGGGCATCGGTCAGTTCGGCGGCGGCCATGATGGCCGCGATATTCAGATAGGATTGCGCGCCGGCGGCCGGGCCGATACAAACCGATTCATCGGCAAGCCGGGCATGCATCGAATCCCGGTCGGCCTCGGAATAGACGGCCACCGAACGGATGCCCAGCTCCTTGCAGGCACGGATGATGCGTACGGCGATTTCGCCGCGATTGGCGATCAGAATCTTGTGAAACATGCAGCCTCCGCCTAAGCCAGCGGCGTGATGACAAAAATCGGCTGGCCGTATTCGACCGGCGTGCCGTTGTCGACGAGAATGGCATCGATCACGCCGTCATATTCGGCCTCGATCTCGTTCATCATCTTCATGGCTTCGATGATGCACAGCACATCGCCCTTCCTGACCTTCTGGCCTTCGCTGACAAACGGTTCGGCATCCGGGCTCGGGGCGCGATAGAAGGTGCCGACCATGGGCGATTTCACCGCATGCTCGCTTTCGGCCGGTGCCGCCGGGGCAGGAGTCTCGGCAGGCGCGGCTGCGGCCGACGCCGGCGCGGCGGGCTGGGCCGGAACGATATGGCTTTGCACCGCAGGGGCCGCCTGCAGCTGGCGCGAGATGCGCACGGTCTGGTCGCCTTCGGTGACCTCGATCTCGGTCAGGTCCGAACTCTGGACCAGTTTGATCAGTTTACGAATCTGGGCAATATCCACATGAATCTCCTTATGATAGCGGGTTGCGTAGTATTTCGGTCAGCCCGCGCAGGGCGAGGGCGTAGGACTGGGGGCCGAAGCCGGCCAGTACGCCGGCGGCGGCATCGGCCAGCATCGAGCGATGGCGGAATTCCTCGCGCCGGTGAATGTTGGACAGGTGTACCTCGACGAACGGAATGCGCGAGGCCAGCAGCGCATCGCGGATGGCGATGCTGGTATGGGTGTAGGCGGCCGGATTGATGACGATGCCGTCGATATTCCCGATATCGTTCGAGGAGCCGCCGGCCTGCTGGATGCGATCGACGATCTCGCCTTCATGATTGCTCTGGAAGCTGACGATTTCCGCGCCCAGGCTGTCGCCAACTTCGATCAGCTGACGATTGATATCGGCCAGTGTCATGTTGCCGTAGTGGCCGGGTTCGCGCGTGCCGAGCAGGTTCAGGTTCGGGCCATGCAGGACAAGGATGCGTAATGTTTTCATTCGGATACCCCGGCGCTCCATTGCTGTTTGAGTTCGATCAGTTCCGCGCATTCCGGCTGACGCATGAGCAGTAGCGCAAGCATGGCGCGGGCGGATGCATGGTCGCCCTGCTGCCAGAGCAGACGCGCCAGCGTCAGGGAGGCGGGCATGTCGGCCGATGTCCGGGCGGCGTTTTGCAGTTCGATCGCCTTCTCGGCACTGCGGATGGCCTGCCGGATTTTTCCCAGCGCCTTCTGACTGCGGGCCAGCAACTGCCAGGCGCGCAGTTCGGAAGGGGCGAATTCGACCAGTTCGAGCAGCAACTCCTCGGCCCGTGTGAAATCGCCGGCCTCGTATGCGTTCCGCGCTTCCTGCATGCAGGCGGCGACGCCACGCCAGTTCGAAGGCTTCGGTATCGGCCGCGGAGAGACTGATCCGGGCCGGCTATTGGGTGCCGGCGAAGTTGCTGTTAGCATGTGCCTCACGCTACGCATGCGCATCGGTCGGGTCAATGAGACGGCTTCGTGTATGCCCGAAAATGGGCGAAAAGCTCCCGATTCGGGGCGAATATTGTCCGATTCTAACGCATTTTCGATCATTCCGAGGGTGACATGACAGACAGGCTGAGTATCCGGTTGAATGGCGAAACGCGCGAGGTGCGCGCCGCCACGCTGAGCGAGCTGGTTGAGGAACTGGGGTTGTCGGGCCGTATGATTGCCATCGAGCGCAATCTCGAGGTGGTGCCGAAAAGCCTGTATGCCGAAACGGAGCTGGCCGACGGCGACCGGATCGAACTGGTTCATATGATTGGCGGCGGCTGAATGTGGAGAGATATGCGATACACAGGCTGCCGTGGCAGCCTCTTTTCTGATCGAGCGGAGGAAGGATGACTGATATCTTCAAGGTGGGAACCTACGAATTCAAGTCGAGGCTGATTGCCGGTTCGGGCAAGTACAGGGATTTTGCAACGACGAAGGCGGCGACCGAGGCGGCGGAAGCTGAGATGATCACGGTGGCGGTGCGGCGCGTGAATATCACCGACCCGGGCAAGGAGAACCTGCTCGACTATATCGACCCGAAGAAATACGTGATCCTGCCGAACACGGCCGGCTGCTTTAATGCCGAGGATGCGGTGCGTACGCTGAGGCTGGCCCGCGAGGCCGGCGGCTGGGATCTGGTCAAACTGGAGGTGCTCGGCGATACCGAGACGCTGTATCCGAATGTCGTCGAAACGATCAAGGCGGCCGAGACGCTGGTGGCCGAAGGTT
>JAJRVH010000199.1 GCA_021545625.1 Zetaproteobacteria bacterium | reverse complement strand
GGCCGAGGCGGCAAGCTCGATCTGCGCGCCCTGCTCCGTGGCCTGAGCGGCACAATTCCACAGCAATAGCATGAGCAGAAGATATCGCATGTTTCCATTATGGAGGCCCTGGCCTGTCCGCGCAAGCCGGCCGGAGTCCGGAATGCTCTTGTTGTCGCCACGGCAGACAGTAGCTTCGCCGCATGAATGATTTTTCCACATCCGGCCCGGTCACGATTATCGGAGCCGGCCTGGCCGGCTCCGAAGCGGCCTGGCAGCTGACCCGGCGTGGCATCACGGTGCGGCTGCACGAAATGCGTCCGCGGAAGATGACGCCGGCGCACCGCAGCGGCAACTGCGCCGAACTGGTCTGCTCGAACACCTTCCGCGCCGATCATCTGGAGAATGCGGTCGGGCTGCTGCACGAGGAGATGCGGCGCATGGATTCGCTGATCATGCGCTGCGCTGACCGCGCCCGCATTCCGGCCGGCACGGCGCTGGCCGTCGATCGCGACCAGTTCGCGGCACTGGTGACAGAAGCGCTGGAACAGGAGCCGCTGATTGATATCGTGCACGGTGAGGTGACGGATATCCCGACCGGGGGGCTGCTGCTGATCGCCTCCGGGCCGCTGACATCCGATGCGCTGTACGAGCGTATCCGCGAGCTGACCGGAGAGGATCATCTGAGCTTCTTCGATGCGATCGCGCCGGTTGTCGATGCCGAGTCGATCGACATGGATATCGCCTTCTGGAAGAACCGCTATGACAAGAATGTCGGGGAGGGCGAGGCAGGCGACTATCTGAACTGTCCGATGAACGAGGAACAATACCGGGCCTTCATCCATGAGCTGGTGCATGCCGAGAAGGTCGCTTTCAAGGGCTTCGAGGATATCCCGTTCTTCGAGGGCTGCATGCCGATCGAGGAGATGGCCGAGCGCGGGCCGGATACGCCGCGCTTCGGGCCGATGAAGCCGGTCGGCCTCGATCATCCGGTGACGGGCGAACGCTTTTACGCCGTCGTGCAACTGCGGCGCGACAACCGCATGGGCAGCCTGCTGAACATGGTCGGCTTCCAGACCAAGATGACCTATGGCGAGCAGAAGCGGGTGTTCACGATGATTCCGGGGCTGGAAAAGGCCGAGTTTTTCAGGCTGGGCAGCCTGCATCGCAATACCTTCATCAAGTCGCCGGCCCTGCTCGACGGCACCCTGAGGCTGAAAAAGGAGCCGCGCATCCTGTTCGCCGGCCAGATCACCGGCGTGGAGGGCTATGTCGAATCGGCGGCGATGGGCCTGATGGCCGGCCGTTTCCTGTCGGCGATGGCGCGTGGCAGGGAGCCGCAGGCTCCGCCGGCCGATACCGCGCATGGCGCGCTGCTGGCGCATATTTCTCAGACGCGCATCGAGGATTTCCAGCCGATGAATATCAATTTCGGCCTGCTGCCGCCGGCGCCGAAGAAGGACGGCAAGCGCCGGCCGGGCAAGGCCGAGCGCCGGCGCATGGTATCCGAAACGGCGCTGGCCAGCCTGGAACGCTGGCTGGCCAGCGCCGCATAGAGGGGAGAAGGGCATGGCATACAGCGAGTACAAGGTGATAACGGTTTCGGAAGGGGCGCTTGGCACAATCTTCCTCGGCGCTTCGGGCATGCCGATCAAACAGATGGAAACGGCACTGAACCGGGAGGCCGCCGATGGCTGGCAGCTCGTGTTTCAGGTGGTCGAAAAGAAACGTTTCTGGCTGTTCTGGACGCGCGAGACAGTCATTATCACGCTGGGGCGCTGAATTGCTCAGTCGCCGCGAGGTCGATGCGCATGAGGAGGAGATCCGCGAGCGCGTGCGCGCGCTGTCCGGGGCGGGGCGCCGGGCCTATTACGAACTTGTCGGGCCGCGGCTGAAGGATCCCGATACCTATGCGGTGCTGAACTATCTGTTTATTGCCGGCCTGCACCACTTCTATCTCGGCCGCTGGTTGCGCGGCATTGTCAATCTGGCCGTGTTCGCCGGCGGTGCATGGCTGATCGCGAGCGGGGAGTGGCAGAACGGCCTGGCGCTGGTGGCGATCATCACGGTGGTGGAGCTGTATGCGCTTTTCCGGGCGCAGCTGATTGTCAGGGCCTATAACAACCGCGTCGCGGACAGGGTGCTGGCCGGGCTCGGCACAGGGGAGGAGAGGCGATGAAGACGCTTGGGTTTATGATCTGCATATTCGGTTCGCTGGCGGCCGTGCTGGTGCCGCCGTACCGGCTGGCGGGTCTCGGCGATCCGCGCTGGGGCTTTCTTCTGGACGATATCGTGGCGGCCTTCGGTCAGCATGTGCGCATCTACGACCATATCGATGTGCAGACCCTGCTGCTGGAACTGCTGGTGATCAACGCCATCGGCATGGCCATGATGCTGTTCGCCCGCCGCTGATGCGGGCATCGCTGCTCGGGCTGTGCCTGCTGTTCTGGCCGTTGCCGGCCCATGCCGGAGATATCGGAGAGCTGCTGATGGGCGAGCCGGAAAAGTCCGCCGCCGCGCGGCTGATCTTCCGCAACGAATGCGCTGGCAGGGTCGCCTGCCTGACCTCGTGGAACGAGGGCGAGCATTTCGCCTCGCTCGGCATTGGCCATTTCATCTGGTATCCGGCGTCCGTGCCCGTCGACCAGCGGCGGTTCAGCGAATCCTTTCCGGCCCTGTTGCGTTTTCTGCGCCACCAGGGCGTCCGGCCGCCGGCCTGGCTGGATGAGCTGCGGGGATGCCCGTGGCCGGACCGCGATGCGTTTCTGGCCGCCCGTGACGGCTGGCGCATGCGCGAGCTGCGCGACTGGCTGGCGGCCAGCATGCCGGCGCAGGCGGATTTCATGGCCCGTCGCCTGCAGCGGGCGCTGCCGCTGATGCTGCGCGCCGCTCCTCCGGCGCGGCGCCCGCTAGTCCGCCGGCATTTCGGACTCGTGGCCGCTTCGCCGATGGGCATGTATGTGTTGATGGATTATGTGAATTTCAAGGGCGAGGGCGTCAACCCGAAGGAACGCTACGCGGGCGAGGGGTGGGGCCTGCTTCAGGTGCTGGCCGCGATGCCGGATGCGGAGCCCGGCGTGGATGCGGTGCGCGCCTTTGCTGCGGCCGCCGCGGCACTGCTTGAGCGGCGGGTGGCGCATGCGCCGTCGGAGCGGCATGAGGCGCGCTGGCTGCCCGGCTGGAAGAAACGGCTGGCTGGCTATGTGCGCGAGGCGGAACGGGCCATCAGATAAGCGGCGGCTGCATCTGTCGGCGCCACTGTTCCAGCCGGTCGTGCATCCAGTTGCGGGACAGGCGCTTGTTCCGGTCCGCCAGCGACGCCTGCTCCAGATGTATCAGGGCCGGGATCAGCACGTCCAGCCGGCGGGGAAGCCATTGCAGCAACAGCTCCAGTATCCTCGGCTGGATATCCCATTGCCGGGAGCGGGCCACCGACTGCAGCACCCGGCGCAGATCGGCATCGTTGCCGGGGGCCTCCGTCTCCAGATACTCCATCGTTCCCCTCAGCCGGCTCATCAGCTCGGGCGGCCCGGACGCATCGTCGGCCGGCTGCCACGCGACGAGCAGCGGCCGGTGCATATCGC
>JAJRVH010000198.1 GCA_021545625.1 Zetaproteobacteria bacterium | reverse complement strand
GCTGTGCATGACCGGCTCGTCCTCCTGCCAGCGCAGATAGCCGCGTACGCTGCCCCGCGCGGTTTCGGCAAGCAGTCGCCGGACAGGCGCGTTGCCGGTGGCATCCAGCTGCAGCACCTGGCGGGTGCCGCCCTTGCTGATGCTCAGCAGCAGAATCGAGGCGAGCAGCGTCTGGCCGAAGAGTTCCGCAACCGGTCCGGCGAGGCCGTGTACGCGAGCGGCTTCGGCAAGGATATGGCTGCCGCGAATGATGACGCCGCGCGTATGCGCCTGCGGCAACAGAAAGCGGATCAGTTCGTCGGTTGGCGGTGCTGCCGGATCCATGCCTGTACCTCGTTCAGGGATTTGAAACATGCCGCTGCGCCTGCCGCTCGCAATTCCTCGGCGGAAAAGGCATCGCACAGCCCCAGCCCGCGGCTTCCTGCCCGCTGTGCCGCCTTCATATCGGCAATACCGTCGCCGACCATGATCGCCTGCGCGGGAGAAACATCCATGTCCTCGCAGGCCAGCCTGAGCGGCGCCGGATCGGGCTTTTCAGGCCGCCCGTCGATCTTGCCGATCACGGTGGCGATATAGGGGTGCCATCCCAGCCTGTCCAGCTGGGCCTCGGCGCGCGGCTGGCTTTTGCTGGTGACGACGGCGCAGGGGATATCCTGTTCATCCAGCCACTGCAGCAGTTCTTCGGCGCCGGGCAGCGGGCGGATGTGCTGCAGATCATCCTCGTCGTGGATTTCGAGAAAGCGGCGGGATGCTTCCTCGCGCCGTTCTCCGAACAGGGCCTTCATGCTGCAGTCGCCGCGGCCGGTATGGCGCTTGACTTCCTGCTCGCTCATGGGAGGCAGGCCGAATTCGACAAAGGTCTGGTTCAGCGCCCGGATAATCGGCGCGAAGGCATCGACGATGGTGCCGTCCATGTCGAGCAATACGGCGCGGATGGAGCCGGTCATGACCGCTTTCCGGCCCTGAGTTCGTCGAAGTGCTGCAGCAGCAGGGTGCGGATCTGCATGCTGATCCGGCCCGGCCTGCCGTTGCCGATGACATGCCCGTCCACGCGGCAGACGGGCATGGCCGCATTGGTCGTGCTGGTCATGAACAGCTCGGAAAGCCCCTGTTCATCCAGTCGCCAGGGGCGTTCATGTACCGGCAGGCCATATCGTCGCGCCAGACGAATCGCAAGATCGCGGGTGATGCCGCCCAGCACGCGGTGGTCGAGCGGATGCGTGACCAGCGATTCGTCGATGACGGCAAAGCAGTTGGTGGAGCAGCCCTCGAGAAGATGTCCGTCCTCGTCCAGCCAGAATGCCTCGTCGGCATGCATGCGGTCGGCTTCCTGCTTGCCCAGCACACTGGCCAGCAGGGCGATGGATTTGATATCGCAGCGTTTCCAGCGGATATCGGCCAGCGTGATTGCGGTCGCGCCGCGACGGATCTTTTCTTCCGGAACCTGGGACAGTTGCCGGGCGGTGATGACCAGTGTCGGGCGTATGTTTTCCGGGATATGGTGGGAGCGCGGAGCCACGCCGCGGGTGATCTGGACATAAAGCATTGCATCGGGGAACGGGTTGCGGCGATAGGTTTCCCTGATCAGGTCGCGCAGCTTCTCCCTCGAGACTGCAGGCTCGAGCGCAATAGCCTCGCAGGAGCGCCACAGGCGCGCCAGATGCTCGTCGAGATCGATAAAGGTGCCGCCAAAGCAGGCAATGACCTCATAGATGCCGTCGGCAAACTGGAAGCCGCGATCCTCGATATGGACGCGGGCCTCGCCGAGCGGCGTAAAGCGGTCGTTGACCCAGGCGGTCAGTGTCCCGGGCTGCTTCAATGCTCGTGATCGGAGGCCCGGGCTTCCTCGCCGTCCCACCACAGGCGCAGTGCGTCCCACTGGCGGCCGAGCCAGGATGCCTGCGCCACGTCATGGGTGGCGACGACCGGCACCGACTGCAGCACCTCGGCCGGCTTCGAGGCTCCGCCGAGCACCGCATCGATACGCCCGAGCTCCTGTCCCTTGCGGATCGGTGCCTTCAGCGGCGCCTGATACTTCAGGCGGAAGGAAAGGCTCTTTTCGTTGCCCCTGGGAACGGTCACCCAGATCGGCCGGATCGGCTTGAGCCATACATGATCCGCCTTGCCTTCGTAGACGTCGACCTGGCGGCGAATGTCGCGCTCCGCCGGACGCAGCGTGACGAAATTCCGGAAGCCAAACTGCATCAGGATGCGCGACTGGCGGGCGCGTTCCCGGTCCGATGCGGCACCGAAGACTGCGGTGACGAAACGGGTGGTGCCCTGTTCGGCCGAGCCGACCAGGCAGTAGCCTGCCTCCTCGGTGTGCCCGGTCTTGATGCCGTCGGCCAGCGGATAGCTCCACAGCAGGCGGTTGCGGTTGGGCTGGGAGCGTCCGTCAAAGGTATAGGATTTTTCGGAAAAGATTTCGTACATGTCCGGAAAGTCGCGCCACAGCGCGGCGCCGAGCAGCGCCATGTCCCTGGCCGAACTGTAGTGGCCTTCGACGGGAAAGCCGGTGGCGTTGACGAAATGGGTGTGGGTCATGCCGAGTTCGCGCGCCTTGTCATTCATGCGCGCGGCAAAGACTTCCTCCGAGCCGGAGATATGTTCGGCCAGCACGATGCAGGCATCGTTGCCGGAATAGGTGGCAATGCCATGCAGCAGCTGATCGATGGTCGGATGCATGCGCGGATCAAGGAACATCGTGCTGCCGCCGATCTTCCATGCCTTTTTGCTGACGCTGACCCTTTCCTGCAGGTCCAGGCGCCCGAGGCTGATATCCTCGAAGGCCAGATAAAGGGTCATCATCTTGGTCAGGCTGGCCGGCGGCAGTTCCATGTCGGCTTCATGCTCCGCCACGACCTGGCCGGAACGGGCGTCGATCATGGCCCATGATCTGGCCTGGATGCTCGGCGCCGTCGGCCAGCTTGCGGCCGATGCGCTCGTGGCAGCCAGCATCAGCAGCGATGCCAGGATATATCGTCCGAAATGACGAAGGATGTTCGTTACCATTGCCAGTCCTCCTCGGGGGGGCAGAGCCATGCATGTGCTTCCGACAGCGCCGGCGGCGAAATTTTCAGGCGGCGGGCGTGCAGCATCAGGCGACGCCATGGTTTGCCGCCATAGCGGCTGTCGCCGAGAATGGGGTATCCTAATGATGAAAGATGGACGCGCAATTGATGGCTGCGTCCGGTGTGGGCCAGCAGCGAAAGCAGGGCGCGGTTGCCTCGCCGTTCAAGTACCGATGCCTCGGTGTCGCAGGCGCGTCCCTGTTCATCCACATGGTAGCAGCCCCTGGCATCGCGTTGCCGGCCGATGGGGAGGCGGATGCGCCGGTGCTGCCATGCCGGGGCCGGTTCGACGACGGCCAGATATTCCTTTTCGGTGGCTCGATGCCAGTGTTTCTGCAATTGCTGCAGCTGAAGCGGCTCGGCCGAGAACAGGATCAGCCCCGAGGTTTCCCGGTCCAGACGGTGTACGGGCCGGAGTCTTTCGGCCTGCGCCGGCGGCAGCTCCAGAAAGCGGGCCAGTTCGTCCGGCAGCGTGCCGCGGCTGCGGTGCAGGGCTTCCTGTGCATACTGGCCGGTACGCTTGTGGATCAGATACAGCGGTGGTTGTTGCCAGATCAGCTGCCGGGGATCGAACGGCACGAGGTCCTCGCCATCGAGCATCACCAGCCGCAGGCGGTCGCCACTTTTCAGCCTGCGTCCGGCGGTACGGCAGCGCCGGTCATTGATGTAGACGCCGCCTTCGTCGATGGCCCGCCGGGCGCGTCGCCGGGAAACGGGCCAGAGCATGCCCAGGGCCTGATCCAGCCGCAGGCCGGCAAGCGATGCGTCTGCCGTGGCCCGGAGATCCTGAAAGGTTGCGCTCAATCGGTCGGGTTCAGCGCCCGCAGCACCTCATCGTGGGTGCGGCAGTAGCATATCGAGGAAAATGCCCGATCGGCCGACAGCACAAGCTGCCGGCGCAATACGTCGATGACCGTCTCCCACATGTCGCCGTAGAGCAGCAGGGGGCGGGGGTCAAGCACGCGAATGGCCACCAGATCCCAGCTCATGGCCAGTTCCGCCAGCGTGCCGAGCCCGCCGGGCAGCACCAGCCAGGCCTGAGCCTCCTCGATCAGACACTGCATGCGCGTGAAAAAGTCCCGCGCCCGTATTTCCTCGCTCAATGTGTTGTCCGGCGGCGTCGGAAAGCGTTCCAGCGTGATGCCGCGCACATGGCCGCCGCCGGCATGGATGCCCTCCGAAAACGCGGCCATCACACCCTGATGGCCGCCGGTCATACCGTCCCAGCCGCTTTCGGCAATGCATCTGGACAGTTCGAATACGTCCCTGTAGAGCGGATCATTCCTGCCGATGCGCGACGAGCCGAATGCGCTCAGGCGTCCCGTGGCCGTGCGACCGCTCATCCCTTATTCGATAATGACAGTGGCATTGTCAAAGCCCTGTTGCTGCAGCCTGCGGACGGTTTCCTCGATCCGCCGCATGTCGCTGAGCGGACCGATTCTTACCCGGTAAAATGTCTGCGATGCCAGATGGCGGGGCTGGATCAGCACATCGTCGAAGTCTGCATCCAGGCGCCGGCGCAGCGATTCGGCGTTGCTGCGCGAGGTAAAGGCGCCAAGCTGTACAAAGATCGACCCGGCCGGCAGGTCGCGATGGTCGTCGGCCCAGGCAACCGGAATCAGGTGGGCGGTATCGGCGGATGTCTGCCGGGCCGGTCGTGCGGCCTGAGTTGGCGGCGGCAGATCCAGCGTTTGCACGCGCACGCGCGCCGTGCCCTTGTCCTGGAAGCCGAGCCGTCGTGCCGCGGCATAGGAGAGGTCGATCAGCCGGTTCTTGACGAAGGGCCCGCGATCATTGACCCGCACGATGACCGAGCGGCCGTTTTCGAGATTGGTGACGCGCACCAGCGTTGGCATGGGCAGGGTCTTGTGCGCGGCCGACAGCGCATGCATGTCATAGCGCTCGCCGTTGGCAGTCTTCCTGCCGTGAAAATCACGGCCGTACCAGGAGGCAATGCCGGTTTCGTCGTAATGGCCGACCGATTGCATCGGATAATAGGTTTTGCCCGCCACCCGGTAGGGGCGGCCTGTCTTATAGCTGCCGCCGTTTCCGGCTGGAAGCCTGGCATGAGAGGCCGGTTGTTGCGGCTGTGCATAACCGGCCGGCGCGCCCGGCGAATGGCTGCTGGCGCAGCCGGCAAGCAGCAGCATGCATGCGGCGGTCAGGGCTATTCCACGCGACATGATTCGCATCCGAGCATGGCGGCAAGTTCCGTGGTGGCCATGGCGTAATTATAGGATCTGTTCCAGCGCGTGATGACGTAAAAATTGTAATGCACCAGCGCCAGACGCGGGCCGCCGGATGTCTGCATTTCGATCAG
>JAJRVH010000197.1 GCA_021545625.1 Zetaproteobacteria bacterium | reverse complement strand
CTGCGTGTATGGTTAGTTTCCTGATGCTGAACCGCGAGTGGAAAAAACAGCCTTCGGAAGAAGAAAGATGCGACTGAAACGACTGGAACTGGCCGGCTTCAAGTCCTTCGTCGATCCGACGAAGATCGAGCTGGGTACCGGCATGACGGCCATCGTCGGCCCGAACGGCAGCGGCAAATCGAATATCATCGACGCGCTGCGCTGGGTACTGGGCGAACATTCGGCCAGGCATCTGCGCGGCGGCGTGATGGACGACCTGATCTTCCAGGGCTCGGACACGCGGCCGCCGGTGGCGGTCTGCGATGTCGAACTGACCTTTGCCGTCGAACCCGGCGCGCTGCCCAGCCCCTATCACGAACTGGACGAAATCCGCATCCGCCGGCG
This sequence comes from Zetaproteobacteria bacterium, assembly GCA_021545625.1. Taxonomy (GTDB): domain Bacteria; phylum Pseudomonadota; class Zetaproteobacteria; order Mariprofundales; family Mariprofundaceae; genus JAJRVH01. The sequence goes on along the minus strand of JAJRVH010000197.1, from coordinate 7,796 downwards.
CATGACCCGCGAGGGCGGCTCCGATGCGTTCATCAACGGCAAGATGGTGCGCCTGAAGGATGTCGTCGACCTGTTTCTCGATACCGGCATCTCGACCCGCGCCTACGCCATCATCGAACAGGGCGCAATCGCCCGCATGGTCACGGCCAAGCCGGAAGAGCGGCGGCTGATCTTCGAGGAGGCGGCCGGAGTCATGAAATACCGCTCCCGCCGCCGCGAGGCCGAACGGCGCATGAATGACACCCGGCAGAACCTCGAACGTGCCGTCGATCTGCTCGAGGAGGTGCGCTCCCAGTGCCGCAGCCTGAAACAGCAGGCCTCGCGCGCCGAACGTTTCAAGAAAATGCAGGAGGAGTTCGCCCGCCTGCAATCGATCAGCCTGGGCCTGCGCTACCGCGCCATGCAGCAGCAGCTCGGGGAAGCCGAGGCAGGCCTGCAGCAGACACAGCGAAGCGAACAACAGGCACGCTCCGCCCTGCATGCGGCCGAGAAACAGGTCGCGGAGGCGCGCGAAAGGCTGACCGCCCACGAACAGCAGGCCCAGAGCGTGCAGGACAGGCTGCGCGAAGCCGAACAGCGGCGCGCGACGTTGCAGCAGCAGGCCGAACGCCTGGCCGGTGAACGACGGCTGCTGACCGAGCGCCGGGCCTCCCTGCAACAGCGCATCGACGAGGCGAAGGCGGTACTCGCCAGGCTGTCCTCTGACATCGGCGCTGCGGAACAGGACCTGGCGCAGCAGGACGACAGCGATCTGCAGGCGGCCAGACGCGAAGCCGAATCGGCCATGCAGTCGACCCGTCTGCTGTATCAGGAAGCCGTGCGCAGGCGCGACGATGATCTGGCCGCCTTTGAGCGACTGCGCCAGAGCGGCCGGCAGGCCGAACAGCAGCGGCAACAGGCCGAATCATCGCTGGCGCGCCTGACGGAACGGGAGGCGCAACTGCAGGAACGCCTGGAGGAACTCGAACGGCTGACCCGGGACAACCGCAAGGCCGGCGAGCAGGCGGCGAACGATAGCAAACAGGCCAGGGCGCGCCAGACCGAAGCCGCCGCCATGCTGGACAAGGCGCAGGCACAGCTTGATGCCTGCCGCAATGAGCGCGAAGCCGCCGCGACCGAACTGTCGCGGCAGGAGGCGGCCCTGCGCGAACTGCAGGGCGCAATTCAGGAACTGCGCGGTCGCACGAAGAATCAGGACGTGCCCGACGGGTTGCGCGAATCGATGCGCGCCCGCGGCGCGGTATGGATGGACGAATCGCTGGACGTTCCGCAGGGACTGGAGGCCGCGGTTGCCGCGGCCCTGCGCGGCCGATCGGCCGATGTCCGCATCCCGGTCAACCCCGACCTGTCGTCCTGGCGGGAAGTGCTGGATCAATCGACCGATGCACCCGTGGCAATGTTCGCAGGCCGGTCCGCTTCCGCGACCGAGCAGTCGCTGGCCGCGGCGATGGCCATGCCGGACGATCATCCGCTCTATGACGTGTTCGCGCAGGTTGCCCTGGTCGAACATATCGTCGATGCGTATGGCGCCCGGCAATGCTGCGTCAGCCGCGATGGCTGGCGGCTCGAACCGGATGGCTGGATCATTCCGCCGGCCGGCAACCGGACGGCATCCCGGCTGGCGCTGCAACGGCAGCTGCGCGAACATGAGGCGCAGCTGCAAAAGATGGATGCGGCCCTGGCGACCGCCCGGCAGCGCTTTGAACAGGCTGAACAGGCTCTGGAAAACCAGCAACGGGCCTGGCAACAGGCCCACCTGCAGGCCACCCGCAGCGAAAGCGAGGCGCACAGCGCCGTAGCGGCCGAACAACGCCTGCAGGCCGAGGCAACGGCACTGGCCGAGCGTCTGCAGCGTCTGCAGACCGATATCGGGGAAACGAACCGGGAGCGCCTGCACTGGCAGGCGCAGCTCGACCAGGCCGGCGACATCGACCGCGGGCAGCTTGAGGCGGCCGAACGGACGCTGGCGACACGGAACGAAGAGCTGGCCCGCGCGGAACAGACGCGCGACCAGGCGCGCAACCAGCTGGCCGCGGCGGAGCAGGCGCTGGCACTGTTCGCGCAGGCATCGGAAAGCCGCCGCCGCGACCTGGAGCGTCTGCGCGCCGAACAGGAGCGGATCGAAACGCAGCTCCGGCAAGACCGGCAACGGCTGGGAAAAGCCGACAGGGAACTGGCCGAAGCAGTCCGGCATCAGGGCATGGACGACGAACTGGCCGCTGCCGCTGCCGCCGTGGACAAGGCCCACAGACAGCTGAACGAGGTACGCCAGCAGGGCCATGCCCTGCAGCAGCAGGTCCATGAAGACGAACGCCTGGAACGTCAGGCCCGGCAACAGCAGCAACAGGCATCCGAGCGCCGTCAGGCGGCCGAGCTGACCCGGGCACAGCTTGCCGCCCGGCTGCAGGATCTGGAAACCGAGATCATGCAACGATGTCAGACGCCGGCCGCCGACCTGCTGCGGGAGATCGACGGCATGAGCAATCCCGACGATACCGGGGCCATGCTCAGGCAGGCGCGGGAACTGGAAGACCGCATCGCCCGCTTCGGGCCGGTCAATCTGCTGGCCATCGAGGAATACGAGCAGGCCGCCGAGCGCGAAACCTTCCTCGCCGAACAGGCGGCCGATCTGGAATCCAGCCTGGCCACGCTCGGCGACACCATCGCCCGTATCGACCGAACGACCCGACAGCGATTCAGGGATGTCTTCGAGCGAACCAATGCCATTTTCCAGAAAACGTTTCCGACCCTGTTCGGCGGCGGCCGCGCCGAGCTGCGTCTGGATTCCGACGACATCCTGAGCGCCGGCGTCGAGGTGATTGCACAACCGCCCGGCAAGCGCCTGCAGGATGTCACGCTGCTCTCGGGCGGCGAAAAGGCGCTGACCGCCGTGGCTCTGGTATTCTCGATCTTCCAGATCAAACCGGCACCATTCTGTGTGCTCGATGAGGTCGATGCGCCGCTCGACGATGCCAATGTCGGTCGCTTCGGCGATATGGTACGCGAACTGTCCGATCGCGTGCAGTTCCTTTCCATCACCCATAACCGCATCACGATGCAGCAGGCGGACCGGCTGATCGGCGTTTCGATGCCCGAGCCGGGCGTATCGCGCATCGTATCGGTGGATCTGGAGTCCGTTCCGCACTGATCATGGCACGAATCCTGCTCAGCCAAGCTGAACCTCGGCAGGAGGAGTCATGTCAACGATACAGGAAACCGAACAGAAGACCTTGCCGGATGGCCTGCAAAAGCGGCCAGGCGGTCGCTTTGCCGAAATTCTTATCCGCGAGGGCATACTGACCGCGCAGGCCGTCGCCAAGGCGATGCGCGTACAGGACCTTCTGGATCAAAACAAACTGCTGTCGGAGATCCTTGTGGAACTGGGCAGCATCAGCGCCGACGAACATCGCCGGCTGATTCGCAAATTCGGTAAAAACTTCCGTATCGGTGAACTGTTCTGCGAACTGGGCTACATCTCGCTGGAACAGCTGCATCAGGCCGAGGCGAAGATGGCGACGTCGCAGGGCAAGCGCATGGGCGACATTATTCGCGAACTGGGCATGATCGACGACCGGCAACTGGCCCAGGCCCTGTCCGAACAGCTCGGCCTGCCGCTGATCCATATCGACATGGACACGATCGACCGGCAGCTGGTGCATCAGTTCCCGCTCAAATTCATGCGCATGAACCTCGTCGTTCCGTATGAGGCCAGCGACAGCAAGGTTTCAATTGCCGCGGCCAATCCCCAGAACAAGGCCGCAATCAAGGAAATCGAAACGCGCCTGAAAAAAGAGGCCGTCGTTGCCATTGCCGCCGAGAGCGCGCTGCTGGCGCTGATCAGCAAGCTTGAAACCGCCGGCGTTCCTGCCGAACAGAAGGATCAGGTGGCCGAGGTCGTCGATTCGATCCTGCTGGCGGCTATCCGCGACCATGCCAGTGACATTCACATCGAACCGATGCGTGAGGCTGTACGCGTCCGCTTCCGCATGGACGGCGTGCTGATTCACAAGATGGATCTGCCGCTGGAACTGGCCCAGCGGGTCATCGCCCGCATGAAGGTGCTCGGCGAAATGGACATCGCCGACGGTCGCCGCCACCAGGACGGCCGCTTCCGGCGCGAGGTCGGCGGCGTGACAGCCGACTACCGCCTTTCCACCTATGTGACAATCTATGGCGAGAATCTGGTATTGCGCGTACTGCGCAGCAGCGGCGGCATCAAGAATATCGAAGCGATCAGCATGAGCCGCGGCGTGCTGGAGCGCTTCAAGCACGAGGCGCTGGACGTGCCGACCGGCGTGATTCTGGTGACCGGCCCCACCGGCTCGGGCAAAACGACGACGCTGTATGCGGCCATCGATTACCTGAACCGGCCGACCACCAAGATCATCACCGTCGAGGATCCTGTGGAATACATCGTGCCGGGCATCATGCAGTGCTCGGTGGATACGCAGGCCGGCCGCTCCTTCGACCAGTCGCTGAAAGCCGTCGTACGCCAGGATCCGGATATCATCGTCATCGGCGAGGTACGCGACCGCGCCACGGCCCAGGTCGCCGTGCAGGCGGCCCTGACCGGCCACAAGGTGCTGACCACCTTCCATACCGAGGACTCGATCGGCGGCCTGCTGCGCCTGATCGACATGGGCATCGAAACCTTCCTGATCTCGTCCACTGTCGTATCGATCCTGGCCCAGCGACTGATCCGCACGATATGCCCGGAATGCCGGCAGGCCTATATGCCGAACAGGCGCATCGCCAGCCTGGTCGGGCTGGATGAAAAGACGTTGCGCTCGCATACCTTCTATCGCGGCACCGGCTGCGGCACCTGCTACGGCACCGGCTATCACGGCCGCACCGCGCTGCACGAGCTGCTGGTCCTCAACGAAGAAGTGCGCGAGGCGATTCTGGAGCGCCGCACCTCGCACGAGGTGCGCCAGATCAGCTGCGAATCAACCAACCTGCTGTCGTTGATGGAGGACGGTCTGTACAAGGTATTGCTGGGGCAAACGACGGTGGAGGAAGTCTACCGCATCGCGCCCCGCTCGCCGTCAACGCGCAGCATCGACGATATCTACCGACTGATGGGGCACGAGACATAGATGGACACACATGAACTGGCCGGCCTGATCCGGCAACGATTTCAGGAAGGGGATCCGCGCCTGCCGGTATTGCCCGAAGCGATTATCAGGGTGCGCAGAATCCTGCAGGACGAAAGCAAGGGGGCGGCGGATATCGCCAGGGTCGTCGAATCCGACTCGACCTTTTCCAGCACCGTGCTGCGCCTGGCCAACAGCGCCCGCTTCAACCCCGGGGGCCATGAAATCCGCCGCCTGCCGATCGCCATCCAGCGACTGGGAGGCCGCCAGACGCTGAACCTGATGACGGCCATTTCAACGCAGATGCATATGGCCGTCAAAGACAGGGGGCTGCAGGACATCCTGCGCCGCAACACCCGTCACGGCCTGCTCGTGGCCACGGCCGCCCGCCACCTCGCATCCCTGATCGGCAGCGTGGATCCCGACGAAGCCTTTCTGGCCGGCATGCTGTTCGACGTCGGCGTGCCGGCCATCGTCTGCGCGGCCGCCGAAGAGCTGGCCGAAACCGACGAAGACACATGCATGGACATGCTCGGGCAGTTGCACAGGGAAATGGGCGGCCGCCTGCTGACCTACTGGGAAATGCCCGACTCCTTCATCGCGCTCGCATCGCACCACGGCGTCGAGGCCGACGACCGGCCGCGCGAAAACCTGATCGACCTGATCGACACCGTGCAGTTCCTGCTGCGTGAAAAACATGCCCCCGAGTTCGACGAGGTGCCGGAGGGGGTCGATGTGCTGCATTATCCGCCGCTCAAACGGCTGGGGGCCACGCCGGTGCATCTGGCCGCGGTGGAGGTCGAGATGGAGGACGGCGCCGAGGAACTTCAGGCCATTTTCGACGGCATCGGCTGAACAGGCCCTAAGACGCCCGCATCAACAGACTGTGCATCACCGCGATGCAACGGTCCATCACGCACACCATGCCGGCTGCGGTGCCTATGCGCCACGCCTCCTCGCTGACAATGCCCTGCTGCAGCCACAGCGCGCCGGCACCGATGGCCGCAGCCTCGGCCGCGATTGGCGGCGTGAATTCCGCCCGCCTGAATACATCGACAATATCGATATGGGCGGGAATCTCTGCCAGCGAGGCATAGACGGGACGCCCCAGTATCTCTTTCGCCTTCGGATGCACGGGAAACACCCGGTAACCCCTGTCGATCAGAAATGCCGCGATCCGGTGGCTGCTGCGCTCCGGATTTGGCGAACAGCCGACCACGGCAATATTTTCGGCCGACGCCAGAAGCCTGCGAATCTCGTCATCCGTCGGATTGTGCCATGCCATATCGTTCATCCGGACCTCCCTTTCTCAATATCTTCGCCCTTCATGGATACTAGGGCCTGTTTACACTACGGTCACGCTTGTCGAAGGCGCCGGATTTGATGCGATGCAAGGCATTTCGAGCGGAATGTGCTGGTTGCACATCCGCGAGGAATAACGCCGCAACGCGCAAAGGCCGCCGCCTTCCCGAATGGGCTGCGCCCCGAATGGCGCGGGCCTGCGTTGCCCGCCGCTTGTTTGGCCCTGCCAAACCGCGCGGCTTGCGCCTTGGCTCGCATCCATTCGGCGCCGCAGCGACTGCGCCGTCCGTAGTGTAAACAGGCCCTAGGCAATCAAGGCCGGCTTGGGTACGCTTGTCCGGGCAGGGGACGAAACCAGCCACCCTGCGAAGGGAGTCCGGATGCTGCGCCTTTCAGGACTGATCATCGCCTTGTTGCTGCCGCTGGGCGGCACGGCGGCCCCGTCATCCGCCGAACAGCAGCGCCAGTGGTTCGCCGAGGCCCGCCAGGCGCTGGACAAGAGCCAGATGCAGCGTTTCGCATCGCTTGCCGCCCGGCTGCGCGATTACCCGCTCTATCCCTATCTCGAACTGTGGCAGGCCCGCCAGGCGCTGGATGAAGGCCGCGACGAATTCGTCGCCCGGATCCTGGCCCGTCATGCGGATATCCCCGAGGTCGTCGATCTGCGCCTTGCCTGGATCAAAAGCCTGGCCAAACGGGGTCAGTGGCCGCACGTAGCCGAACAGCTTCAGCGGTATCCGGCCGCGGCCGCGAACCTGCCCGAAATCGCCATGCTGGCGCTGTGGCGGACAGGCCATCAAGAGGAGGCGATGCGACGCTTTTCCAAACGCTGGCAACAGGGGACCAGCACGTCCGACATGGCCTATGCGCTGGAACGGGCATGGATGAAATCCGGCCATCCGGACAGCCGGGAGCGCCTCGGACGAATCGCGGCGCTGGCGAAACAGGGCCGATGGCAGGCGGTGCAAAAGCTTGCAGAGCCCCTGTCCGAAGCCGGGCGGGCATGGCTTAGCGCCTGGCGGCGGCTGCAACGCGACCCGGCAGCTATCGCCGCGCAGTGGCCGCGCCACATCGACGCGCAAACCGGCCGCGCCATGCTCGACGATGTGTTGCGACGCCTGGCCCGCCGGGACGTACACGGGGCATGGCAGGCGATCGGGGAACTGCACGACCCGCTGCTGAACGAGGAGCTGCGCAATATCTACAGACGCCGCGTTGCGCTTCGGGCTGCCCGGCAACATCTGCCCGAGGCCGCAAACTGGCTGGCCCGCTTACCCGCAAGCGTTCAGACGGCCGACACCCGCGCCTGGCTGGTACGCCTGCACCTGCTGGCCGGCAACGACAAGGCCGCATTGGCCGCCATCCGGGCCATGCCCGATGACTAGCGCCGGCAAAGCCGCT
>JAJRVH010000196.1 GCA_021545625.1 Zetaproteobacteria bacterium | reverse complement strand
GCGGCCTTCGAAATTACGGTTGCCGGACAGCACCGAGCAGACGGCCAGATCGCCGTCGGCAATGGCTTTCGATACCTCGGCCGGCAACGGGCCGGAGTTGCCGATGCAGGTCGTGCAGCCGTAGCCGACGACATGGAAGCCCAGCTGCTTCAGCGGCTCCATCAGCCCCGCGCCCTCGAGGTATTCGGTCACGACCAGCGAGCCGGGGCCGAGCGATGTCTTGACCCATGGTGCCGAACTCAGGCCGAGCGCGGCGGCCTTTTTGGCCACCAAGCCCGCGCCGAGCATGACCGACGGGTTCGACGTGTTTGTGCAGGAGGTGATGGCCGCGATCACGACCGCGCCGTTGTCCATCGTCACCTGGCGGCCGCCGATCGTGGTCGTCACCGGCTTCGTATCCAGTCCGGCTTCACTTTTGATCGTGTCGACGGCCGTTGCAAAGGCGGTCCTGGCGTCGCTGAGCGCGATACGGTCCTGTGGCCGTTTGGGCCCGGAGATCGACGGAACGACCGTACCCATGTCGAGACTCAGGCTCTCGCTGTAATCGGCAACCCGGTCGTCCCGGAACATGCCCTGCGCCCTGGCATAGGCCTCGACCAGCGCGACATTCTCATCGCTGCGGCCGGACAGGCGCAGATAGTTCAGCGTTTCGTCGTCGATCGGGAAAATGCCGCAGGTTGCACCGTATTCGGGCGCCATGTTGGCGATCGTGGCGCGATCGGCCAGCGGCAGATGATTGAGGCCTTCACCGTAAAACTCGACGAATTTACCGACCACGCCGTGGGCGCGGAGCATTTCCACGATGGTCAGCACCAGATCCGTGGCCGTGGCGCCTTCAGGCAGCGCGCCGGTCAGTTCGAAGCCGACGACCTTCGGGATCAGCATCGAGATCGGCTGACCGAGCATGGCAGCTTCCGCCTCGATGCCGCCGACGCCCCAGCCGAGTACACCGAGGCCGTTGATCATCGTCGTGTGCGAGTCGGTGCCGACCAGCGTGTCCGGATAGGCAACATCCTGATCATCGACGAACACCGTGCGGGCCAGATGCTCAAGGTTGACCTGATGTACGATGCCGGTATCGGGCGGCACGACCTTGAAATTATCGAAGGCCTTCTGTCCCCATTTCAGGAAATGGTAGCGCTCGCGGTTGCGCCTGAACTCGATCTCGGCGTTTGTCGCCATCGCGTCGTCGGAGCCGAAGGCATCGACCTGCACCGAATGGTCGATGACCAGTTCGGCCGGGGCCAGCGGATTGATCTGGTCGGGCCTGCCGCCGAGTTCGACGACGGCATCGCGCATCGCGGCTAGATCGACCACGGCCGGCACGCCGGTGAAGTCCTGCATCAGCACGCGCGCCGGCATATAGGCGATTTCGTGATCCGGATCGGCCTTCGGGTCCCAGTTGACGATCGCCTCGATGTCGCTCTTTTTCACGACCTCGCCATCCTCGCGGCGCAGCAGGTTCTCCAGCAGGATCTTCATCGAGAACGGCAGCCGGGAAACATCCCCGGCCGCGTCCAGACGGTAATAGGTATAATTCCTGTTTCCGACGGTTAGCGTACTCTTGGCATCGAAGCTGTTGCTCACGGGCGACTCCTGATCTGTAAATTCAAAGAAGCCGCAAGCTAGCGTCATTGTCGTTTTTATAAAGTTGCGGATCGATCAAAACGCAGGGGGCGCCGTCAGGCGCCCCCGTGGCAGACAGCCCTAGTGGCGGTGGCGATGTCGCCGGCCTGACAGGCCGTGCCAGCTCCGGCTGTCCCTGTGCGCTTGTTCGGGCCGGAAATACCAGGCAAAGGTCGCGGTCAGCAGCGCGCCGCAGGTCATCAGCGCCAGTGCGATGGCTGTCGGGGTCTGCCAGAAGACCGCGTAAAGCAGGCTGCCCAGTCCGGCCATGGTTGCCAGCGTGATGGTCACAATACCCATAGACATAACCTCCTTTGCGATATTTTCAGCCTTTCCAGGCGGGAATGCTGACATACCGCCGCATGGCGGCCATCAGCGCTCTGTTCTATAGGGTTTGCGGCATCTCCTTTCAAGGTCGCGGGCGATACTGCGGCTGCTATGCTCATGGTATGGAAATCCTCTGGCCCGACCAGCGGCAGCGTTGCCGGCAGATGATTGCAAGCATACGCAACGAGGCGCGTCTTTGCGCCCGTTATACCGGTCGTCCGGTGTTGTCCGGGCGCGTGCTGGCGGCGATGGAAGAGATTCCGAGGCACTATTTCGTGCCGCGCTCGCTGTATATGAGCGCCTATGACAATGCCGCGCTGCCGGTCGGTTGCGGGCAGACGATTTCCCAGCCGTTTATTGTCGCGCTGATGACCGACCTGCTCGATCTCGACGGCACGGAGCGGGTGCTGGAGATTGGCACCGGCACCGGCTACCAGACCGCGATCCTGAGCCGTCTGGCTGCCGAGGTGTACAGCGTCGAATATCTTCCCGGCCTGCTGGAACAGGCGCGCCGGCGGCTGGCTGGTCTGGATTGCGACAATGTGAGGCTGAAGCAGGGCAATGGCTGGCGGGGCTGGCCTGCGCATGCGCCCTATGATGCAATCATCGTGACCGCCGCGCCTGAACGCGTGCCGCCGGATCTGCTGGAGCAGCTGGGACGCGGCGGACGGCTGGTGGTGCCCGTCGGCCCGACCGGCCATACCCAGCAGTTGTTGCGTATCGAGCGGCAGGCGGATGGCTCTATCCGGCAGCGGGATGTGTTGCCGGTGGTCTTTGTACCGCTGGTCGATGACTGACCGCGTCCCATGTCTGCAGCTGAAGCAGCATGCGCCGCGTATGCGATCCGTACCAGTAGAGCCTGCGGCAATGTTCGCAGCGCCATGTCCTGTCTGAATAGCGCCGGCTTTCCGGCGGCACCTGTTCCAGATCTTTGCAATCACCGGCCTGCAGCGGCCGGTTGCACAGCAGGCAGCGGGAAAAGGGCCGGTACAGCCAGTCGATGCCGGCGCGCCTGGCCAGTTCGCGCGCGCATGCATCGGTGCCGTTCGATCCGAGTACCAGTACGTTGTGCGATGCCGGCATCCTGCGATCGCGCGTGATCAGCATTCTTGCCTCGCGGCGGGCAGCGGCGAGCAATACGGCATCGGGCGTGCCGGGCGGGAACATCCGCACGTCGTGACCTGCGGCGCGCAGCCAGCGCCCGAGCCGCATCAGCATTTCATCGACGACGAAACGTTCAGGCCCTGCCGTCAAGGTCCTTGTCACCGAGCAGGGGCTTGATCAGATCCATCGGCAGCGGGAAGACAATGGTCGATGAACGGTCGCCGGCGACCTCGGTCAGCGTCTGAAGATAGCGCAGCTGGATGGCCTGCGGCTGTTCGGCGAGCTTGCCGGCCGCCTGGACAAGTTTTTCGGCCGCCTGCATTTCGCCCTCGGCATGGATGATCTTGGCACGGCGTTCTCGCTCTGCCTCGGCCTGCTTGGCGATGGCGCGGATCATCGATTCATCGAGATCGACATGCTTGATTTCGACATTGGCGACCTTGATGCCCCAGATGTCGGTCTGGGCGTCGAGGATGGACTGGATGTCGTGATTCAGGCGCTCCCGTTCGGAGAGCATCTCGTCGAGTTCGTGCTGGCCGAGCACGCTGCGCAGCGTGGTCTGGGCCAGCTGATTCGTCGCATCGTAATAATTCTCGACGTTGATGATCGCCTTTTGCGGATCGATGACGCGGAAGTAGATCACCGCATTGACCTTGACCGATACATTGTCCTTGCTGATCACGTCCTGGGTCGGCACGTCGAAGACCAGCGTGCGCAGATCAACGCGCACCATTTGCTGGATGACGGGGATGACGAGGATCAGCCCCGGCCCCTTGACCTTCCAGAAACGACCGAGCTGGAAAACGACGCCGCGTTCGTATTCGCGCAGCACCTTGATGGCGCTGGCCAGAAGAATCACGACGAACAGGATGAAGAAGAGCATGGCATTCATGATGTGGCCTCCGTGGTTGATCGGTGATGTTCGGTAACCGGTTCGACGCGCAGCACGAGGCCCTTGCGGCCGACGACGCGCACCGGCTGTCCCCTGGCGAGCGCCTGCAGGGTTTCGGCCTGCCATATTTCCCCGTGTATCTGCACCCGCCCCCGCGTGCTGAAGTCCTCGTGCGCGATGCCGAGCATGCCGATCATATGTTCGGCACCGCTGACGACCGGTTGTCTTCTGGCGCGGATCGCCATGCCGACGACCAGAAACAGGAACACCGACGAGGCAAGGGCCACGGCGAT
>JAJRVH010000195.1 GCA_021545625.1 Zetaproteobacteria bacterium | reverse complement strand
CGTCGGTGCTGGCCGCCAAGGTCGTGCGCGAGATGCTGCTGATCGCCTGAGCGGCGCGCTTTACTCCGGCACCAGCCAGTCGAAACGGCCGTGATCGCCGGCGAGGGCGTCGTGCAGCCAGCCCAGCGATGCCCGCATGGCCTGCATGGCATGCCAGGGCGGGCGCACGATCAGCAGTCCGGAGCCATGCATCCGCATGCCCGGCGGGCAGTCCCGGCAGTCCAGCTCGACGCGCAGGATCTTGCGCAGCCCCGAGCGTTGCAGCCTGTCGAACAGCTGTTGCTGACGGCCTTCCGGAAGCAGCGGATACCAGACGACATAGACGCCGGTGGCGAAGCGCCGTGCGGCATCAATGACGGCATCCGCGATATCGCGGTATTCCTGCTTCCGTTCGTAGGAGGGGTCGAGAAAGATCAGTCCGCGCTTCTCTTTCGGCGGCAGCAGGGCCCGTAGCGCCTCGAAGGCGTCGCGCCTGTGCAAGGCCAGTCGCCGGCCGGAGGCAAAGCCGCGCCGCAGGGCCTCGAACTCCTGCGGATGCAGGTCGCAGGCGGCCAGCCGGTCCCGGTCGCGGCGCATGTCGGCCAGCAGCGCGGTCGACCCCGGCAGATGCCGGAAGCCGCCCTGCGGGTTGTGGCGATCGATCAGCCCGAACCAGCGCCGGATGCCGGCCGGAACGCCGGCCTCGTCGCGATGTCCCCAGAGCCTGCCGATGCCGGTGTCGAACTCGCGGTTCTTCAGCGCTTCGGGCGAACGGAGATCGTAGCAACCGCGGCTGGCGAAGGCGTCGAGCATGAACAGTGGCGCCTGCTTGTGCTGCATGCCGGCGATGATCTCCCCGAGCATGACATGCTTGAGCGCGTCGGCATGGTTGCCGGCATGGTAGGCGTGCTGGTAGCTGAGCATGCGGCCATGCTGCGCAGGCACGGCGCGCACGTCCATGCCCGGTATGAATTATATGCGGCGGACACCGCTTTCGGACGGATGCATTTCGGGGGGATGGCACTAGCATGCGCCCATGGAAGCGCGGGAGCATACATCGAAGGTCGCCGTGGCGCTGGTGCACCACCCGGTGCTGAACCGGGCGGGCAAGAGCACGACGACGGCCATCACCTCGATCGACATCCACGACTTCGCCCGTACCTGCGCCTTTTACGATGTCGCACCGGTGTATCTGGTGCATCCGGCGGCCGGCATGCGTGCGCTGGTCCGGGATATGACGGATTATTATCTGAACGGGCCGGGCGGCGACAGAAATCCCGACCGGCGCGAGGTGCTGAAGGCGGTGCGTTGCGTCGCAACGCTGGACGAGGCGCAGGCCGACGACGATTACCGGCTCTGGTACACCTCGGCCTCGGCTGGTGGCGAACGGCTGGCCGAGGCGTCGGATCTGTTGAAAACCAAGGGAAAACACCTGATCGTGTTCGGCACCGGCTGGGGGCTGGATGTCGCGAGCATGCCCGAGCCAAATGGGTGGTTGTCACCGATCGAAGGTGTCGGTATGGTTCGCCACCTTTCTGTAAGGGCTGCCTTGGCCGTGTATCTGGACAGGCTGACCCGCTGAAGTTGGAGGCTTAACAATGCGTGCACTGGATGATGTGACGAAGGACCAGATTCGTGATGATATCCCGGCATTCCGCGAGGGCGATACCGTTCGCGTGAATGTGCGGGTCGTGGATTTCAAGGATACCAAGAAGGGTGTGGAGCGCCGCGAGCGTCTGCAGGCCTTCGAGGGCATCGTGATTGCTCGCCATAACAAGGGCATCTCCAGCAGCTTTACCGTTCGCAAGATTTCCAACAATGTCGGCGTTGAACGCATTTTTCCGCTTCATTCCCCGATGGTGGAGAGCGTCAAGGTGATCCGTCACGGTCGCGTGCGTCGCGCCAAGCTGTACTATCTGCGTGCCCTGCGTGGCAAGGCGGCCCGTATCCGCGAACGCCGCTACTAGGAATATCGGGGACGGCGGGACCGTCGCGGACCGATTCGGAAAAGGAGGCTTCGGCCTCCTTTTTTCGTATGGAGTCCTGCGAGCCGCCGGACCGTCCAGATCGAAGGTGACGCCGGCGCAGGCTTTCGCCATAATGCGCGACCATCGTCTATCCGGGATGCCGGCGTCGGCATCCGTCATATTTCAGGAGTATCCATGTCCGATCGCAGTGATTTTTTCAATGCCCCCCTGAGCGACAGCATCGTCGCCGAGGCCATCGAGGCCGAGCTTGGCCGCCAGCGGCATACGCTGGAGCTGATTGCCAGTGAGAACATCGTTTCCAGGGCCGTGATGGAGGCCCAGGGCTCGGTGCTGACCAACAAGTATGCCGAGGGCTATCCGGGACGTCGTTATTACGGCGGCTGCGAGCACGTGGACAAGGTCGAGGCGCTGGCGCAGCAGCGCGCCAGGGAGCTGTTCGGCGTCAAGCATGTCAACGTGCAGCCGCATTCCGGCTCGCAGGCGAACATGGCCGTCTATATGGCCGTGCTGAAGCCGGGTGAGACCATCATGGGCATGGATCTGTCTCACGGCGGCCACCTGACGCACGGTTCGCCGGTCAACTTCTCCGGTCGTTTGTACAACGTCGTCGCCTACGGCGTCGGCGAGGAAGACGAGCTGATCGATTATGACGTGATGCAGAAGATGGCCGAGGTGCACAAGCCGAAGATGATCGTCGGCGGAGCGTCGGCCTACGAGCGGCCGATCGATTTCGCCCGCATGCGCCAGATCGCCGATTCGG
>JAJRVH010000194.1 GCA_021545625.1 Zetaproteobacteria bacterium | reverse complement strand
TGATCCGCTACCGCATCGAGGCCGACGGCATGCGGACGGACGGCCTCAATGAACGGGTCGACCGCATCGCCCGGCTGATCCACGGGCAGCTGCAGGCGGAGAAAAAGCTGATGCTGCAAACGCTGGGCCGGCGCCTGGAAATCATCCGGCACTACGACAAGGTGAGCCGCAAACAGGTGCGCAGCGGCTGGAAGCTGGTGCAGACCGAACAGCTCACCGGCAGCGACACGAAGCAGAGCGCCCGCTGGATCGACATCGTCGAAAAGGCGGGCGCCAGGCTGGACGCCATGAACTTCCGCGTCTCGGCGCGGACCGCCCGCGCGGCCCGACAGTCGCTACGGCTGGAGGCCGTGCAACGCTTCCGCGAACAGGCCGCGGCCATGGCGCGGGCGCTGGATGCGCCGTCGTTCCGGATTCTCAGGCTGAAAACGACGGACCGGGAGCCCGTGCCGCCCGTTCCACGCATGGCGATGATGAAGGTCGATGGACAACCGTCGCTGAAAAGCGGCGAAAGCCGTATCAGCGTCTCGGTATCGGGCACGATCCTGCTGCCCGAAAAACATTTCGCCGCGCAATAGCGCGACGGCTTCAGTCCGTGCGACTGGTGACTTCCAGAAGATGATAGCCGAACTGGGTTCTGACCGGCCCCTGCACCGTGCCGACCTCGGCCGAAAACACGACCTTGTCGAATTCCGGCACCATCATGCCCGGGCCGAACTCGCCCAGCTCGCCGCCGTTCTGTACCGACGGACAGCTGGAATGCTGCCGGGCCAGCTCCGCGAAATCGGCGCCACCCTCGATCTGCGCCTTCAGTTCGTTACACCTCTCCTCGCTGCTGACCAGAATATGTCTTGCCGTTGCTACCGTCATGAAACACCTCGCGACTGGATTTCGGCCACACTAACAGCACGGCGGGAGGCTTCAAAGTCAAGCAGCCTCCTTTTCCATGCCAGGCCGCAGGAAAAGCCGCCGATGCCGTGCGCGCCGACGACCCGGTGGCACGGAACCAGCAACGGCAACGGATTGGCCTTCAGCGCCTGACCGAGCGCCCGCGGTGCGGTGCCCAACGTTCGCGCCAGCTCGCCGTAGCTGCGGGTCTCCCCGAACGGGATACCAAGCAGGGCCCGTCGCAACCGGGCCTGAAAATCCGTGGCCGGTGCAACCAGCGGCGGCAAGGGCAGGATCTCGCCCGCAAACCAGGCATCCAGCCAGGCCGCGACCGGATCGCGGCCATGCGCGGGCCGCCCCGGTTCATCCAGAAGATCGAGCGACAGACAGGCCTGCCCGTCCCAGACATAGCCGATGCCGCCCAGCGGCGAACCATAGTGGTATTCCATCGCCTCAGCCTGACATGAAAGGTAAAGCTTTTAAAATACGTGGCGACAGGGGCATGGAACTTGCTCGCCACCGCTTGTCTCGCGGAAAACGACGGAGAAAGTATCATGAAACGAAATCATCTGACCCTTGCCGTGCTGTTCGCCGTTTCGCTGGCGGTGCAGATCGGCGCGCTGTTCCTGCTGCTCGGCAGCCACGATGCCGGCATCGCTCGGGACATCAATCTGGCCGGCAAACAGCGCATGCTCAGCCAGCGCATCGCCTTCGGCCTGAATCGCATACCGCTGGAAACGGACGCCTCCCAGCGCACGGAAACTGAACGGGCGCTGAACGCCGCGATCGACGAAATGGAGCGCAACCATCAGCGGCTGGCCTCCACCCCCGGCGCAGACGCCGCCCTGCGACGCATCTATGACCAGCCCCCCTTCCGGCTCAACGAACGGATAGACGATTTTATCGCCGGCGCCCGCCACCTGCTGGAACAACAGCGTACCGGCAAGGCGGTCGATAACGGAACCTTGCGACGCCTGAACGACATGGCGCTGGTGCCACTGCTCGAAACGCTGGACATGGCGGTATTCCAGTACCAGCGTCTCGCCGAGGAGAAGGCGAGGAAGGCCCGGAACGTCGCGTTCTTCCTGGCGGCACTGATCTTCGCGACGCTGACAGTCGGTGGTATCCTGCTGCTCGTCATCATCCGGCAGGTACAGCGCGTCGAGCAGCGCATGTCGATCAACGAGTTCGTCTTCGAACATTCGCCGGACGGCATCATCACGGCCGATGCCGACGGCGTCGTCGCCAGCGCCAACCCCGCCGTGCGCGATATCCTCGGCTGCGAGGCCGGAACGCTGGTCGGCCGCAGCCTGTTCGCGCTGACATCGGATTTCGACTGCTACGGTGACATGGACGAAGCGGGCGTACGCGACACGCTGAAGCGCAAGGGCGCGTGGCGGGCCGAAATCAACGCGCTGGACGGACAGGCCAAGGATCTGGTTATCAACATCCGCACCGTTTACCGCAAGGACGGCAGCATCCGGGCCTTCGTCGCGCTGGTTACCGACATCACCGAACAGAAACAGGCCGAGGAGCGCTTCCGCCGGCTGTCCCTGCACGATTCGCTGACCGGCCTGAAAAACCGCGCCGCGATGACGGAGGCGATCGAGCACGAGGTCCAGGTTGCGCACCGCGACGAAACAGCGTTTACGCTGATGGTCCTCGATCTGGACGGCTTCAAGCAGGTCAACGACCGGCACGGCCATCAGGTAGGCGACATGTTGCTGCAAAGGATCGCCGCGCGCCTGACTAGGACGGTGCGCGAATCCGACATGATCGCACGACTGGGTGGAGACGAATTCGCGATCGTGCAGCGCAAGGTACGGCAGCCGTCGGATGTCGAAACGCTGGCCGGCAAGCTGCTTGCGG
>JAJRVH010000193.1 GCA_021545625.1 Zetaproteobacteria bacterium | reverse complement strand
ACCGCTGGCGCGAAATCCCCCGGGCGATGGAGGAAGGCAAGACGCTCTACGGCAGCCAGACCTTTGATCAACACCTCCAGCAACTGGTCGAGGACGGGCTGGTGGACTACGAAGAGGCGCTGGCAAATTCGGTGTTCCGCGAAGATTTCGCGATGCGGCTGGGGCGCGAATAGACTCAGGCGTCGGGCCGACGCTCCTCTTTTCCCAGCCGCCGGATGGCCCTGGCAATCGCATCCGAACATTCCCTGAGTCCTGCCCGCCCCTGCACGGTCTCGGGCAGCTCGATCGGTTCGCCGACAATGACGCGGGCGCGACTGCGTTTCAGAAACGGGCGCCAGACATGCACATGATCGAACGGCCATACGCCGGAAATCCGGAAGGGTATGATCGGCGCGCCGGTTTCCTGAGCAATCAGTGCCGCGCCGGGAAGAATCTTGTGCAACGGAATCGGCGGATTGGCCGCCCCTTCCGGAAACAGACACAGAGCGTTGCCCTCGTTGACGGCCCTGATCGCCTCGCTCAGCGCATGCCGGTTCGCGCCGCCCGGATTGACCGGAATCGCTCCTGCCGCCCTGAAAATCCACCGCGCATACCACATACTCTGATGATATTCGCGCGCCATCAGAAAACACAGCGGACGATCAACGGCGGCCTGGATCAGGTTCGGATCCAGGCCGCAGATATGGTTGCCGACAAGAATCAGCGGGCCTTCGGGCAATGTGTATACATGTGGCGGCAGACGATGCCAGAAGCAGCAAAACAGCCGGTTCAGAAAACGGAGGAAGCGGTTCGGGCCGCGCTCGTGCCTGCTACCCATTCAGTGGATGCCCCGGGATAGCAACCGGCATGGACCGTTCAGCGGGCGGCAACGACAATGCCCCCACCCATCAGTTCGTCGCCGTGATAAAGAGCCGCAACCTGCCCCGGCGCGGCCGGTTTCTGCGCCTTTTCGAAGCACAGCTCCAGATGCCCGTTCTCAAGCTCGGTCACCTGGCAGCAGGCGGGTTGCATCTGGTATCTGAGTTTGGCCGTCAGGCCATCATCCGCTGACGGACGACGCAGCCAGCTGAACTCCCCGACCTCGACGCGGCAGATCATCGCATCCTCGGGATGCGCGACAACCACCCTGGCCGTCGCGCCATCCAGCGCGACCACATGCCAGGGGCCGTTTGCCAGTCCCAGTCCCTTGCGCTGGCCCAGCGTATAGTGGGCAATGCCCGCATGACGCCCCAGCCTGTTGCCCTCCGTATCCACGATATCACCTTCCCGGAAGCCTGCTTCCGCCCCCTGCCGCTTCAGAAAGGCAATCCGGTCCCCGGCCGGAATAAAACAGATATCCTGGCTTTCGTGTTTGCCGGCCGTCGGCAGCTGATAGCGGCGGGCCAGCTCGCGGGTCATGTCCTTGTGCAGCGAGCCGACCGGAAAGATGATGCGCTCCGCCTGTTCGCGCCGCGTCGTAGCCAGAAAATAACTCTGATCCTTGCCCGCATCCTCGCCCTTCAGGATATGGATGCCATCTTCATCATCGATACGCCGGACATAATGGCCTGTTGCGACATAACGCGCGCCGAGCTGATCGGCCACCCCAAGCAGGGCGCCGAACTTGACGAAGCGATTGCAGCGTTCGCACGGATTGGGGGTGCGCCCCGATTCGTAATCGGCGATAAAGGGATCGATGACATCGCGCCGGAAAACATCGCGCATGTCCATGGCATAGAAAGGCACACCGAGCTGATCTGCCACCCTTCTGGCATCATAGGCGTCTTCCAGCGCGCAGCAGCTGCCGTGCCGGCTGACATCCTCGCGGGCATAATCCCATACATTCAGGAACACGCCGATCACATCGGCTCCCGCATCCCTGAGCAGGGCCGTCATCAGCGATGAATCCACGCCGCCGCTCATGGCGGCAATCACCCGCACCCCCCTGTAACGGGCGAGTTCGTCCATCAGTTGCCGAATGGCTGCTTGCTGCTCAGACATGCGCTGATATTAGGGAATATGCAAAATTCTGCATCTTTTCCGTTAACCGCCCGCGCCTGCTGATAACAACCGGACATCGGCAAGCCCCAGCAGGCTGCCGTCGGGCGCGGGCACGAAGCCTCGCACGCGCGGGCCGCTGACCGCCACGACGGGCTCGTACCAGAGCGGGATATAAATCATCTGCCGCTGCATCCGGCGTTCGATCTTTTCGTACAGAATGCGACGCACGGTGACATCCTCGCTGGCCGCGGCCAGGTCCAGCCAGCGATCCGTTTCGGCATCGGCATAGCGCCCCCGGTTCGCTCCCTTCGGCGGCCACATCTGCGAATGCAGGATCCAGCGATAGATATCCGGATCCGTAATGCCGACCCATGACAGGGAAAAGACCTGGAAATCCCCCCGCTTGATACGGGCGTAGAAGCCCCCCCATTCCAGCGTTTCCACCCTTACCTGCACGCCGATATCGCGCCACATCGAGGCGATAGCCGTTGCCAGGCGCACGCGGGTCGGATCGGTGCTCGTCCGATAGGTCAGGGAAAAACGGATGCCATGGCTGTCCGCGGGAAATCCCGCCTGATCCAGCAATGCCGCCGCCCTGACAGGATCAAAGGGTGTTGCCGGCAGCGGTACCGTTGCCCAGTGGCTGCTGGTCAGCACCGTTTCGGCCAGTTCGGGCAGATCGGCGAACAGGGCTCGCTTCAGGGATCGCCGGTCCAGGGCCAGGGCCAGGGCTCTGCGCACGCGTATATCCTTCAGATAATGGTCCTGCAGGTTCAGGCCGATATAGCTGAAACTTGTCGAAGGACGCGTACGGATATCCAGATTGTTCTGGCGACGCAGATAAGGCAGCAGATGCGGCGGCAGGTCGTTCTGGATGAAATCCAGCTCCCCGCGGCTGATCTTCAGCACCCGCGTCACGGGATCCTTGACGCCGACAAAGCGGATCCTGTTCACGGCCATGGGCTGTTCATGCACGCGCGCCAGTTCCAGGGTCGAAGTATCCCAGCGCGACAGGCGGAACGGACCGCAGCCAATGGTCCGGCGGGCATGCTGCGCCTGCCGTGCCAGATCGGCCGGCAGAATACCGATGTTCAGCCTCGTCAGCAGCGATGCATCCGGCCTGCTCAGATGCAGGCGAAGCGTGTATTCCCCCGTCGCCTCGACCGAAGCGACGGCTGCAAAACCGCCGCGCAACGGACTGCCCTGCTGCGGATCCAGTACGGAGTTCAGCGTTGCAGCGACATCAGCAGCCGTGACGGGCCGTCCGTCATGAAAACGGACACCCGGTCTCAGCAAGAAAAACCACTCCAGCGGCGATGGATGTGTCCAGCGCCGGGCCAGGTCCGCAACAGGACGAAAATGATCATCCAGTCTGACCAGTCCCCGGTGCACAAACTGTTGCACCCGCATCGAAGCTGCATCGGTTGCGAAGCGGGGATCCAGCGAAACCGGCATTTGCGCCAGCCCCACGCGCAATACCCCATCGTCCGGTTCCGGAGACTGACAACCCGCCAGCAACAGCATGGCCATGAACGGCAACATCCACCCCCGTGTCATGCCGGCTCCCACAGACTGAGCGCCTCGACGTGGCCGGCAAACGGGAACATGTCCAGCGCCCGCAGACTTCGCAGACGATAGCCCTGCTCTGCCAGCAAGGCGCCGTCCCTGGCGCCTGCGGCGATATCACAGGAGACCATGATAATCCTTGCCGGCATCAGGTGCTGCATCCGGGTGCAGATCCTTTTCGCGCCCCGACGCGGTGCATCAAGAATCAGCACGTCGGCAGCGATATAGGGTTCCGGGTCGAAATCCTCGAACAGATTGACACAGCTGAATTTCGCCTGTACGCCGAGGGCTTTGGCATTGCGCCCGGCCGCCTGCACGCTCGACCATGACAGGTCGGCGCCGGCGACGGATGCCCCGCTTGCCAGGGCCAGTGGAATGGAAAGATT
>JAJRVH010000192.1 GCA_021545625.1 Zetaproteobacteria bacterium | reverse complement strand
TTCGCCTTGCTATACTTGCCCATGGTTCGTCCCGCCTCCTTTCTGTGATATGGAATACGTCCATTCTGGCACATCGCGATGCCGTAAGAAGAGGCGGGGCGGACCATCCCATTACTACGGACGGCGCAGCCCATTCGGGAAGGCGCCGGCCTTTGCGCGTTGCGGCGTTATTCCTCGCGGATGTGCAACCAGCACATTCCGCTCGAAATGCCTTGCAGCGCATCAAATCCGGCGCCTTCGACAAGCGTGACCGTAGTGTAAACAGCCCCTAATACGTTTCACAGCCCGCCCATGCCTGCTAGCATGCGCTTACCGGAAATAGGTGTATTCCAGTCAGGGGAGGTGGCCATGGGCCTGCAAATGGAACGCAATATCAGTAAACTGACGGCCAATACTGTGGCGCTGGTGCTTGCGGGAGGGCGCGGCTCGCGACTGAAGGCGCTGACGGACTGGCGCGCCAAGCCGGCCGTGCCGTTCGGCGGCAAGTTCCGCATCATCGATTTCCCCCTCTCCAACTGCATCAACTCGGGTATCCGCCGCATCTCGGTCATCACCCAGTACAAATCGCATTCGCTGCAACGCCATCTGCAACGCGGCTGGAGTTTCCTTTCCGGTCAGTTCGGGGAGTTCATGGAGGTTCTGCCCGCCCAGCAGCGCACCGGCGAAGGCTGGTACACCGGCACCGCCGATGCGGTCTACCAGAACCTGGACATCATTCGCTATTACAACCCCGACTATATCGTGGTGCTGGCCGGCGATCATATCTACAAGATGGACTACGGAAAGATGGTCGCCGCGCATGCCGCCAAGGGCGCCGACATCACCGTCGGCTGCATTCCGGTCGATATCGAGGAAGCCAGGGCATTCGGCGTGATGGCCGTTGATGACGATGGCCGCATTATCGAATTCACCGAAAAGCCGGAACATCCGAAGGGCATGCCGGGCGACGAATCGCGGGCCCTGGCCTCGATGGGCATCTATGTGTTCTCCTCCGATTATCTGCGCCGGCGCCTGCGCGAGGATGCGGCCGATCCGTCCTCAACCCACGATTTCGGCCACGACCTGATCCCGCATGCGATCCGGCACGACAATGCCTTTGCCTTCCGCTTCATGCAGGCCAATACCGGTTCGCCCGGCTACTGGCGCGATGTTGGCACCATCGACGCCTACTGGGAGGCCAACATCAATCTGGCCGATCTGACGCCGGATCTGGACATGTACGACAAGAACTGGCCGATCTGGACCTATCAGGAACAGCTGCCGCCGGCCAAGTTCGCCTTCGACGACGATGACCGGCGGGGTCACGCCGTCGACTCGCTGATCTCCGGCGGCTGCCTGATTACCGGCTCGACGGTGCGCCATTCGGTGCTGTTCTCGAGCGTGCGCGTGCATTCCTATTCCATGGTCGAGGACGCAGTGATCCTGCCCGACGTCGAAATCAAGCAGAACTGCCGCATCCGGCGCTGCGTGATCGACAAGGGCGCGATTATTCCCGAGGGCACGGTTATCGGAGAAAACCGCGAGGAGGACGCCCGGCGCTTCTACGTCAGTGAAGGCGGCATCGTGCTTGTCACCCCTGAAATGCTGGGCCAGAACCTGCACGAGGTCTGATATCCGCATTCCGTTCATGCTTGCAAACCGGCGACCCGGGCCGAGTATGCGGCACCCCGATCCGGGACGCATGGCATGAGCGATGCAATGAGCGAAACCGATCCCACAGGAGAATCCATGAGCCGCCCGCTGTCCGTTGTCTTCTACTGGCATATGCACCAGCCGTTTTATCGCGAGGCCGATACCGGTCGCTATCATCTGCCATGGGTGTATCTGCACGCCATCAAGGATTACACCGACATGGCCGTGATCCTCGAACAGAATCCGCAGGCCAGGGCCGTGATCAATTATGTGCCATCGCTGACCGCCCAGATCGAGGATTATGCGACCAGCCTGCGTCTCTATCTGGACGGCGTGTTCACCGAGCTGGCCGATCCGCTGCTGGCTGCCCTGGCCAACGAGGCCGGCGAATATTCCGAAAACGAACGCGCCTATCTGCTCGAGGCCTGTTTCCGGCTCAACCACGAACGCAATCTGCACCGCTATCCCGACTACAGCCGGCTGTTCAACATGGCCGAGCATGCCCGCTCGCATGAAGGCACAGGCTATCTGGGCTGCAACTATTTCAGCGATCTCGTCACCTGGTATCACCTGGCATGGCTGGGCGAAACCGTGCGCCGCAACAACTTCGTCGCCCGCCGGCTGATCGAAAAGGGACGCGATTTCTCCTATCAGGACCGCCGCGATCTGCTGACGCTGATCGCAGGTCTGCTGACCGAGATCCCTGAACGCCATCGCAAGCTGGTCGAAGCCGGGCGCATCGAACTGACAACCACGCCGTATGCACACCCGATCATCCCGCTGATGCTCGATTTCGAAACGGCCCGGGCCACGGTGCCCGACGCGCTGATTCCCGACGAGCCCTATCCCGGCGGCCGCGAACGCGCGATCGAACATATCGCCATGGCGCGCGACAGCCATGCCAGGCTGTTCGGACATGTGCCGGCCGGCGTCTGGCCGGCCGAGGGGGCCGTCTCCGAGGAAACGCTGGCCCTGCTCGGCGAGGCAGGGTTCCAGTGGTGCGCCACCGGCGAGGCCGTGCTGCATCATTCGCTGAAATTCAACCTGCGCGAACAGCAGGGCAACCGGGATCTGTATCACCCCTGGCTGATCGGCGAGGGAGAACGGCAGATCTGCTGTTTCTTCCGCGACGATCGCCTCTCCGATCTGATCGGCTTCGAATATTCGCGCTGGGGTACCGACGACGCGATCGCCAACTTCATGCACGAACTGGCCGATATCAAGCATCGCACCCAGGGCATGGAGGCGCCGGTCGTCGCCATTATCATGGATGGCGAAAACGCCTGGGAGCATTACGACCAGAACGGCCTGCCCTTCCTTGAAGGGTTGTATCAGGCCATCGCCGCGCAC
>JAJRVH010000191.1 GCA_021545625.1 Zetaproteobacteria bacterium | reverse complement strand
GGATACGCCGTTCGGCGATATCGAGGAGGCGGCATCGCGCATGTATCGAATGATGCTCGAAGGCATGATGCCGGCTGGGGAACGCGCATGATCCGGCTTGCGCTGCTGATCCTGATCCTTGCCCTGGCGACGGGATGCCCGGACCGCGCCGGCGACCAGAATGCCGGGGCGCGCAAGGTGCGCATTACAACGGCGATGCCGGCGCGCCAGGACGTCAGCCTGTACGAGCATACGCTTGGCACGGTCGAGGATCCCCGCTTTGCCACGCTGTCTTCCGAGTTGCCGGCCGTGGTGGCCGAGGTGCTGGTCGATGCCGGCGATCCGGTGAAAGCCGGCCAGCTGCTGTTGCGCCTGGACGATCGTGATGCGCGGGCGCGTCTGGATGCGGCCGAGGCGGATCTGCAAAGGCTGCAGGCATTGCAGCAGTCGCAGCACAGACAGGTGTTGCGACTGCGCAAACTGAGGCCCCGCCAGTTCGTATCGCAAACACAGCTCGATGCGGCCGAGGCGCAGCTAACAGCCCTGTCGGAATCGGTCGATGCGGCCAGGGCCGCGTTGCAACAGGCGCGCCATCATCTGGCCCGCACGCGGATCCGGGCGCCGTTTGACGGGCGGGTGCAGCGGCGCTTCGCGGCGCCGGGCGATTTCATCGGCATCGGCAAGCCCTTGCTGAGTGTGGCGACCTCATCCCGAATGCATGTCACGCTGCCCTTCCCAGAAACCCTGCTGGGCCGCATCCGCGCCGGCCAGAGGGTAATGTTGCGTCTGCCGGGCGGCGATACGCTGGATACGCGGATCGGCGAAGTGGCGCCGGCCGTTTCCAGACGCAATGCGGCCTTTGTGGCGCGCGCCGACCTGCCGGAAGGCTCCCCGTTGCGCCCCGGCGGCAGCGTCAGCGCTTCGGTTGAGCTGGAGCGTCACCGGGACGCGCTGGTGGTGCCGGCCGCCGCTGTCGTGTTGCGTCCGCAGGGCAGCGTCGTTTACCGCATTGTCGACGGCCGCGCCAGGCAGGTACCGGTGACCGTCGGCGTGCATCTGGACGGTCTGGTCGAGATTGTCTCCGGCCTGAACGGCGATGAAACGCTGGCCCTGGATGGCGCGCCGTACCTGACCGACGGCGCGCCGGTGGATATCATGGACGGGCAGGAACGTGTCGCTCCCTGAGCTGTCGATCAACCGGCATGTGCTGGCCTGGATGCTGTCCGGACTGCTGGTGCTGTTCGGGCTGATCAGCTACCAGCGCATCGGCGTCGATCGTTTTCCGACGGTCGATTTTCCGATGGTGGCTGTCACGACGATCCAGCCGGGGGCGGACCCGGAGGTCGTCGACGCATCGATGACATCGATCATCGAGGAAAAGGTCAACAGCGTGCCCGGTATCGAACATGTGATCTCCTACTCGTCGCCGGGCGTATCGGTGGTGACGGTGCAGTTCGAGCTTTCCAAGGATGTCGATGTGGCATTCAACGAGGTGCAGGCCAAGGTCAATCAGGTGTTGCGCGATCTTCCGACCGGCATCGATCCGCCAATCGTCGCGAAGGTGGAGATCGGCGCGGCGCCGGTGCTGTGGCTGACGCTGACCGGCGACCGGACGCTGCAGCAGCTGAATCAGTATGCCCGCAACGTGATCAGGAAGCGGCTGGAAAATATCAGCGGTGTCGGCGAGGTGCAGGTCGGCGGCGAGCGTCAGCGCACGATACGCGTCTGGCTGGACCTGCCCCGGATGCAGGGGCTCGGTATCGGGATCCCGCAGGTCGTGGCCGCCTTCGGGCGCGAGCATATCCAGTTTCCGGGCGGTTTCCTGACCGGCGGCAAGCGCGAGTATATGATGAACCTCGATCTGGAGTTTCATGACCTGCAACGGCTGTCCCGCCTGATCGTCAGCAGCCGCGATGGCGCCGCCATCCATCTCGGAGATATCGCCCGCATCGAGGACGGGCTGGCCGATTTCCGGCAGCTGGCCCGTTTCAACGGCCGCCCGGCCGTCGGCCTCGGTCTCGTCAAGGTAACCGGCGCCAATGTCGTGGCCATCGTCGACGAAGCGAAGCGGCGTTTGCGGGAAGAGATTATCCCGCAGTTGCCGGCGGGCATGCAGATCGATATCGCTTCCAACGATGCCGATATCGTGCAGGGCATCGTCGACGGGTTGAAGGACCATCTGATCGAGTCGGTGCTGCTGGCGACGCTGATCGTGCTGGCCTTTCTGCGCAATCTGCGGGCGACGCTGATCGTATCGACGGCGATTCCGGTTTCGATGCTGGCCTCGATCGCCGTCGCGTATTTTTTCGGATTCACGCTGAATCTGATGAGCCTGCTGGCATTGCTGCTGCTGATCGGCGTCGTCGTCGATGATGCGATCGTCGTGCTGGAGAATATCTTCCGGCATCGCGAGCAGGGACTGGCACCCGATGTGCGCATGGCGGCGATCAACGGCAGCCGCGAGGTGACGTTCGCGGTGGTCGCGGCCAGCCTGACGCTGGTGTCGATCTTCGCGCCGGTGATTTTCATGGAAGGCATGATCGGCCGCTTTTTCAACGCCTTCGCCGTGACCGTGACCTTCGGTGTCCTGGCCTCGCTGCTGGTGGCACTGACGCTGGTGCCGATGCTGGCTTCGCGATATATGCGCGAGGAAGTCCGGCACGGAGCCCTGTATGTCTGGTTCGGGCGCATGTTCGAGCGACTGGATGCGGGCTACCGGCAGCTGCTCGACGGCGTGCTTGCGCATCGCTGGAAGGTGCTCGGCGGCGCGGTCGGCATCTTCCTGGCCAGCACGATGCTGTTCGGCGTCATCGGCAAGGGCTTCGTGCCGGAAGAGGACGAAGGGCGCTTCATGATCATCTTCAAGCTGCCGCTGGGAGCCTCGATTCACGATTCGGACGAAAAGGTGCGGGCCATCGAGCGGGCGCTGGCCTCCGACGGCCATATCCGCAGCTATTTCGTTACCGTCGGCCTGGGCGATCTGGGTCAGGCCAGGCAGGGCATCGCCTATGTGCGGCTGACGCCGAAGAGCGAACGTTCGGTCCGCCAGTGGGATATTTTGCCGGCGGTTCAGGCGCGGCTCGACAGGATTCCGGGCCTGCAGGCCTTTGCCGTAAAGGTTCCGATTGTCGGCGGCCAGCGCGGCGAGCCGCTGCAGTTTGCGATAACCGGCCACGATCTCGGCGAGGTGGCGCGTCTGTCATACCTGATGCGCGACCGCCTGCAGCGCGTCGCCGGCATCGGTGCGCTGGATCTCGACCTGCAACTGCAGCTGCCGCAGTTGCAGTTGCAGGTGGATCGGGAGCGGGCCGCCCGTCTGGGACTGTCGGCGCTGGATGTCGCACAGACGGTCGGCGTGCTGGTCAGCGGCATGGATGTCGCCAAATACAACGACGAGCCGGGTGACGGCCGGCGCTACGATATCCGGTTGCAGGTCGAGCCGGGAGAACTCCGGCATCCGCAGGATCTGAGCCGTATCTATCTGCTAACGGCGGCGGGTGGCCAGGTGCGGCTGGACAGCGTGGCCGAAGGGCGGCAGACGCTGGGTCCCGCGACGGTGGCCAAGATGGACCTGCGTTATGCCGGGCTGTTCTTTTCGGCGCCGAAAATTCCTCTCGGCGCCGCGATCGAGCATGTCAATGCGATCGGCAGGGATATTTTGCCGCCGGGCTACCGTATCGTGTATACCGGCCAGGCCTCGGAATT
>JAJRVH010000190.1 GCA_021545625.1 Zetaproteobacteria bacterium | reverse complement strand
TGCGCGGCCGACGCCGTCTGTACTTTTGCAACCGGAATATCCGCCTCGCCGTGGGCGCCTCCCCCCCGGAAGAAAGGCGTGGAGCAACCGCTGACGACAAGCATGGCAAGGACGACAATCACCCTGCCGCCGGCCCTCGAAATACCGACCGGCATCAGGAAGCTTGCGCCGTTGCGTCCGCCAGCATGCTTTCGATTCTGCGTTTCAGGTCGTCGTCCATCGACGGGGCATCCAGCGCCCGTTGCAGGTGCTGACGTCTTGCGGCCGCATCATCGCTGGCCTCGGCCATCAGATAATGGCGCAGCTGTTCGTATTGCTTTCCGACCGGCTGCTGAAGCTGCTCGCGGGCCGCTGCCTTGTCGCCGGCCTCAAGCTTCAGCTCGGCCAGATCGAGACGCGCCTGCCATGCCCATTCCGGCATCGTCGACGCGGCATGCATGACCGCCTGCAAATGCTGCTCCGCATGCTCATCGTCCAGCGCCGCCAGCTGCATTTCGGCCATCGTGGCATAGCTGGTACCGGAAAACTCGCCGACAACCTTCTCCATCAGGGCCTGTTTCTTCTCCGCATCCTTCTCGACCAGCGCCTGCTGATAGAGCGTCGCGGCCGAGGCGCGCTGCGTCTTGCTGTGCTCAAGCCACAGGGCGCCACCAATCAGGACCAGCACCAGCGCCACGACGGCGGCGATCAGGGACTGGGTATTGGCCTCCAGCCATGCCGTCAGCCGGGCCGAACGCATATCGCGCTTCAGCTCCGCCATCTCCGCATCGAGCGGTGCCTGGGAATGTTTTTCCGGATTTTTCTCGGTCATCTTTGTCTCCATATTCAAGTCGCGCAGCCGACTGCAGCGTCAGCGCAAGCTAAAAGGCGCCCATTCACTGTCAACGCCCGTTCCCCGTCGCCAGATGGCGGCGCTCAAGCACAATGGCCAGCACGCTCTTGACCAGCGCAGCCATCGGTATCGCAATAACCACGCCGAGCACTCCCCAGAACGAACCGAACACAAGAATGGCGACGATGATGGCGATCGGATGCAGGTCCACCATCTCGGCAAACAGCCACGGCACCAGCAGGTTGGCATCAAGCGCCTGAATCACGGCATAGGCGAGCAGGCTGTAGAGCGTCATGTCACTCCATCCCCACTGGAAAAATGACAGCAACACGACCGGGAAAGTCACAACCGCAGCGCCCACGAACGGAATCCATACCGACAGTCCGGTCAGCACGCCCAGCAACAGCGCATACTCATGCCCCATGCCCCAGTACACCAGATACATGGCCACGCCGACCGCCATCGCCTCCCAGAACTTGCCACGGATATAGTTGCCGATCTGATGATCAACCTCGGTCCAGACCCGGTTGAGCAGGGTTCTGTCGCGCGGCAGAAACTGCTGCGCCCAGGCAATAATCTTCTCCTCGTCCTTGAGCAGGAAAAACACCAGTACCGGCACCAGCACCGCATAAACGAGCAGCGTGATCATGCCCGGAATCGAGGCAATCGAGAACGACAGCAGACGACCACCCCACTCCTGCAGCTTGCCGGCGGCCGCGGCGATCAGATTCTGCAGATACTCGGGATTCATCCATTCGGCATGATTGGCCTGCAAACGCTCCAGATTGTCACGGATCGCCTGCACATACTCCGGCGCATGACTGACCAGGCGACCAACCTGGTCGCTGAGCAACGGCAATACGGCCAGCAACAGAAAAAGCAGCAACAGCATTGCGCCACTACCGGTCAGGATGATGGCCGGCAGCCGCGGAATCCGGCAACGGCCGAGCAAATCCACAATTCCATCCAGTACATAGGCCAGCGCAATGGCGACAAGAAGCGGTGCCAGTATCGGAGCGAACAGGATCAGGATGGAGAAAATCGCCAGCAATGAAAGCAGCAGCATGACCAGCTCCGTATCGGCCAGCCGCAGGCTTATCCACTCCCTCAGACGGCTCATGCGCTCCCTGTCGCCCCGCCCGTTGCAGCCTCCCCGGTTCCCATGCCGACCAGCACGACGGCCATCAGTGAAGCGGCAAGATGCAGCAGCGCGCTGATGCCATGCAGCATGCCAAAGTCCTGACGTTGCGGATCATCGTCGGGCACCGCATCGATTGGCCCCATCTGCTGCTTCAGATCCGCCATAAGCGGCGCCAGCCCGAACTCGTTGCCGGCCACCAGCAAGGCAAGCCCTCCCAGCAACAGCCAGCGCATCCGCGATACGCCGATACGCCGCCAGAAAAAGGCCAGCGCGGCGGCAAACAGCAGGATGGCCCCATTGGCCAGATGAAAAACATGACCGGCCAGCATACCCGCCTCGGCGCTGCTACCCGCCTTGGCGAACAGGACCGGCGCGACGACATAGCCCGGCACGACCAGCAGGGCCAGCATCATCGCCAGACACAGCCTG
The DNA here is from genome assembly GCA_021545625.1 of Zetaproteobacteria bacterium. Lineage (GTDB taxonomy): Bacteria > Pseudomonadota > Zetaproteobacteria > Mariprofundales > Mariprofundaceae > JAJRVH01. The sequence continues at coordinate 1,039 of JAJRVH010000190.1, read as the reverse complement.
GCCGAACCCGCGCGCAGACAGCCGGCGTTCACAGGCCTGTCACCCCTTCACTCATAGCGGATGGACTGAATCTCGTATTCGCGTTCGCCGCCCGGCGCCTGCACGACGGCGATATCGCCCTCTTCCTTGCCGATCAGAGCCCGCGCAATCGGCGAGGTGATCGACACCTTGCCCGCCTCGATATCGGCCTCGTCCACGCCGACGATCTGATAGGTCACCTCGGTTCCCTCGTTGATATCGATCAGATCGACGGTGGCGCCGAAGACGATCTTTTCAGCAGTGATCGTTGCCGGATCAATGACATGGGCGCGTGCCAGCTTGTCTTCCATCTCCTTGATACGCGCCTCGTTCATGCCCTGCTCTTCCTTGGCCGCATGATACTCGGCATTCTCGGACAGATCGCCGTGCGCGCGGGCTTCCTCGATGGCCGCGACGATGCCGTGGCGCTTCTCGCCCTTCAGATACTCCAGCTCCTCCCGTAATTTCTCGAAGCCCTGCTTCGTCATTGGAATCCGTTCCATCAGTTCACTCCCTGCTTTTCTGCCGCTTGATGATAATCCTGAATGCTGCGTACCTCGGTCACGTCCGACTTGCCGGCAATAGCTTCCGCAGCCGCAAGGCCGCCGGCAATTGTCGTATAATAGACAATGCCCCGGTCCAGCGCCGCCTGGCGGATCGATTTCGAATCCCTGATCGCCTGGGCGCCCTCGGTCGTGTTAACGATCAGATCCACCTCATCGCTGAGCAGGCGGTCGACGATATGCGGACGCACGCCGTCGATCACCTTGGCCACCTTTTCAGCGGCCACGCCCGAGCTCGTCAGCGCCGCATGGGTGCCGCCCGTAGCCAACAGATCGAAACCGGCGCGAGCCAGCAGGCGAGCCACCTCGACCGCCTGCGCCTTGTCGGCATCGCGCACCGAGATAAAGGCCCGCCCCGACGCCGGCAAACGCTGGCCGCCGCCCAGCTGCGCCTTCGAGAAGGCGGCCGGAAAATCCGCCGCAATGCCCATGACCTCACCGGTCGATTTCATTTCGGG
>JAJRVH010000189.1 GCA_021545625.1 Zetaproteobacteria bacterium | reverse complement strand
TCGCCATCGATATCGCCTGATCGATTACACGTTTCACTTTATACGCCAAGCCGATAAGCTGCCTGCCATGTTCGAAGACCCGTTTTTCCCGTCCGCACAGGAGCAAGGATGAATCGTTCCCGGGCACAGGTCCTGCTGTTCTCGCTGCTCGTCGCCGCCGATCAGATCACGAAATGGTGGATTCAGCAGCCGGATTTCCGGCCCTTTGTCGTCATCGACGGCTTTTTCAACATCGTGCGCGCCCATAACACCGGCGTGGCCTTCTCCTTCTTCGCCGACCTCCCCGATGCCTGGCGGGCCTGGTTCCTGATCGCCGTCACGATGGTGATCGCGCTGGCCGTGCTATTCTGGTGGTCAAAGGAGCGTCATCAGCAAGGCGCAACCCCGTGGTTGCTGGCGCTGATACTGGCCGGTGCCGTCGGCAATATCTGGGACCGCATCCAGCTCGGCTATGTGGTCGATTTTATCCAGTGGTATGTGGTCGTGGATGGTAAAGGCTTTTACTGGCCGGCCTTCAATATCGCCGATACCTGCATCTCGGTGGCCGTCGCCGGCCTGCTTCTGACCAACCTGAAACGCGACTGACATGCCGCGCAGCTGGGTGCTGTTTGCGCTGCTCTCGGCGACCGGCTTTTCGGTCATGGCGGCACTCGTGCGCATTGCCAGCCAGACGCTGCCGCAAACAGAGGTCGTGTTCTTTCGCAACTTCATGGCGCTGCTGTTTTTGTTGCCCCTGTTGCTGCGCCAGCGCATATCGCTGGCGCCGGGCTGTTTTCACCTGCACCTGCTGCGCGCGTGCAGCGGACTTGCGGCCATGTATCTCTATTTCCATGCGCTGACGCGACTGCCGCTTTCCGATGCACTGCTACTGAACTACACGTCGCCGCTGTTCATTGCGCTGTTCGCCGTGCTGTGGCTGAAGGAAAGGGCGACCCGCAGACGCATGCTGGCAGCAGGCCTCGGCTTTCTCGGCGTGGCATTGCTGTTCCATCCGTCCTCGCACATGGCCTCGGCCGCCGGCCTGGCCGGACTCGCATCCGGCGCGCTGGCGGGTCTGGCCCTGACAACGGTCAAACGCCTGTCCGGTCACGAACCCGGTATCCGTATCGTGGTCTGGTTTGCCATCCTCGCCAGCCTTTTGTCCGCCATTCCGCTGTACTGGAGCTTCGTCTGGCCGGAGCCCGGTGAATGGTATGTACTGATCGCGATGGGCCTGTTCGGAAGCCTCGGCCAGATGGGACTGACGCTGGCCTATGCCCGCGCCCCCGCCTCACAGGTATCGCCGCTCGGTTATGCCAGTCTGCTGTTTGCCGGCCTGATCGGCTTTATACTGTGGAACGAAACCCCCGATCTGGTCGGACTGGCCGGCACCATCGTGATCATCGCCGCCGGCATCATGGTCAGCCGCGAACAGGCCGAGCCGGCGCCTGAACCGCCCGGCTCGGTGCCGGCCGTGGAGCGAAAAAACAACGGAGCTGCGCCATAAAAAACTTCAGTCGTCACCCCTGCTGTCCTGCTTCCTGCGTCGCAACGGCTTCATGCGGATGCCGAACATCAGCCTGGCGACATCCCGGTAGTGTTTTGCATAGTGGATCGTCAGGCCGTCGCGCACGCTCTGCGGCAACTCGTCCACATCCACCTTGTTGGCGGCAGGCAGGATCACCTCGTCGATCCCCATGCGCCTGGCTGCCAGCAGTTTCTCCCGCTCGCCGCCGATGGCCAGCACGTCGCCGGTCAGGGTCAGCTCGCCCGTCATCGCAATACGCGCCGGCGCCCGGTCCAGCGCCAGCGACAGCAATGCGGTCGCCATCGTGATACCCGCCGACGGGCCGTCCTTCGGCACAGCGCCCTCCGGTACATGCATATGCACGAAGGCATCGTCGTAAAAACCGGCAGACGCGCCGAAGCGCTCCAGATTGGCCGTGATATAGGAATAGGCGATCTCGGCCGATTCCTGCATCACCTTGCCCAGCTGGCCGGTCAGTTTCAGGCCGCGCCGGTCGCGGTGCGCGACCGTCGCCTCCAGCGTCAGCGTCGTACCACCCAGGGCTGTCCAGGCAAGACCGGTACACAGGCCCACGCCCTGCTTGATGCCTTCCTCGCGGAAGCGCGGCTTGCCCACGTATTCCTCAAGGTTGTGCACGCCGATACGCACCGGCTTCCGCGTTTCTTCCCCGTCGACCAGATGACGCGCCACCTTGCGCAGGATTTTCTTGATCAGGTGCTCAAGCTTCCGCACGCCCGGCTCGCGGGCATAGTCCTCGACCAGATGCAGCATCGCGGCCTTTGTGATCGTCACATCCCCGGCCATCAGGCCATGCTCCTTCAACTGGTGGGGCCACAGATGCCGGCGTCCGATCTCGACCTTCTCGCTGCTTATATAGCCCGGCAGCCGGATGATCTCGGCCCGATCCAGCAACGGCTCCGGCACGGTGTCGAGCTGATTGGCTGTCAGCAGGAACAACACCTTCGACAAATCGAAACGCACGTCCAGATAATGATCCATGAAATCGCTGTTCTGCTCGGGATCGAGCACCTCGAGCAGGGCCGAGGCCGGGTCGCCCCGGAAATCGGTGCCGATCTTGTCCACTTCATCGATCATGATGACCGGATTGGCCACCCCGACGCGCTTGAGCGCCTGCACGATCTTGCCCGGCATGGCGCCGATATAGGTGCGGCGATGCCCCTTGATCTCGGCCTCGTCACGCATGCCGCCAACGGAAAAGCGGTAGAACGGCCGGGCCAGCGCATCGGCAATGGCGCGACCAAGCGAGGTCTTGCCCACGCCCGGGGGTCCGACAAACAGGATGATCGAACCGCCGACCTGCTTCTTGCGGGCGCCCACGGCGATGAATTCCAGGATTCTGTCCTTGACGTCCTCCAGGCCGGAATGGTGTTTGTTCAGCGACCGGGCGGCCACTTTCAGATTGTAGCGTTCCCGGCATGTCCTGCCCCAGGGCAGGCTGGTCAGCCAGTCCAGATAGTTGCGCGATACCGCATATTCGGGCGATGATGTATCCAGCGTCGCCAGCTTGTTCAGCTCCTCCTCGAAGGCCCTGCCCGCCTCGTCGCTGAACTTCAGTTTTCCGGCCCGCTCCCTGAAGGAAGCGATCTCCTTCTCGCGCGGATCCTCGTTCAGACCCAGTTCGCGCTGGATTTCGCGCAACTGCTCCTGCAGGAAAAACCTGCGCTGCTGCTCGGACACCCGCTCGTCGATATTCTCCCGGATACGGGTCTGCACCTTGCTGACATTCAGCTCGCGATTAAGCAGCGTGATCACCTTCTTCAGCCGGTCGAAGATCGGATAGGTTTCCAGAATATCCTGCAAATCCTCGCGGCTGGCCGTCGTCAGGCTGGCAGCGAAATCGGCCAGCCGGTTCGGCTCCTCGACATTGAAGCGCGAGGCGAACATGCGCAACTCTTCCTCGTAGAGCGGATTGTGCTTGAGCAGCTCCTTGATCGTGTTGATGATGGCCACGGTATAGGCGCGCAGCTCGACGTTGTCCTCGTAACTCGTCTCGGGACGGTAACGTGCCACGACCCTGATCGGATTCTGGCTGGTCAGAAAGCGTTCGATGCGGAAACGGCGAATGCACTCGACCACCAGATGCAGCCCGTGATTCTGGATTTCGACGGCCTTGGCCACGCGCGCCACGACACCGACCTCGTACAGGTTCTTCGGTTCGTAGGGGGCATTCTCGTCGCGTACCAGCACCAGTCCGATATAGCGCTCGTGGTGCTCGGCAAGGTCGCGCAACACCTGCGCCATTTCCTCGCCCTCGTACACCAGCGGCACGACCAGCCCGGGAAACAATGGCCGGTTGGACAGAGGCAATATCGTCAGCTGCGGCGGCAGCACCTCATCGGCGCGCACCAGCGACGCCTCGCGTGCCGCTTCACCGGCCGCTGCCTCGCCGGTCGGGCCTTCGGCGGACGGCTGTCCGTCCTGTTCAACGATTTCGGGATCGACAACATCATGATCGGTCATCACCTACTTTTAAGCGCTGGCGCTCATACTTTCAAGCTTGAATTTGCCGCGTCGCGCCCCCACATTTCGCGGCAAGCATCCAAACCCGCTTCAAAGGAGTTCCATCATGCGTAGTTTCAAAGGCATATTCCTGCTGATCGTGACCAATCTGCTGGTATTTCTGACCCTGATCATTTCGGGCAATATCCTCGTTCATTTCGTGCTGCCGGCCTTCGGCATCGACATGCGCGGCTCCTTTGCCAGCTACCAGCTGGCCTGGGCCATGGTGTTCGGTTTCGGCGGCGCCTTCATTTCGCTGTGGATGTCCAAGCCGATGGCCAGGCGCATGTATCGCATGCAGCAGGTTGTCGATCCGGCCACGCCGAAGGAAAGGCTGGTCTACAACACGGTTCGGGAACTTGCGCAGCGCGCCGGCATCAACATGCCCGAGGTCTGGGTTTACTGGGACGATACGCCCAATGCCTTCGCCACCGGCCCCAGCCGCAACAATGCGATGATCGCGGTATCATCGGGGCTGGCCATGAACATGTCCGATCGTGAACTGCAGGCGGTGCTGGCCCATGAAATGGGGCATGTCGCCAACGGCGACATGCTGGCCACAACGCTGCTGCAGGGGCTGATGAACACCTTCGTCTATTTCCTGGCCAGCATGATCGCCCGTATCGTCGCCAGCGCCGGCTCGCGCGACGGAGAGATGAATCATATGCTCTACTTCATCGTCGACATGGTGCTGCAGATCATGTTTTCAGTGCTGGCCGCCATCGTGGTCTGCTGGCATTCGCGGCGGCGCGAGTTCCGCGCCGATGCCTATGCCGCCGACGCCTACGGCGCCGAGGCGATGATTGCCGCACTGAGCCGTCTGCATGCGCTGGCGCAGCCGGTCGAGGAAAGCGCCGGACTGGCCACCGAGGATGCACTGGCCACACTGAAGATCAGCGGCGGCATTTCCGGGCTGTTCGCCACCCACCCGCCGATTGAGGCGCGCATCGAGGCGCTGCGCCACCACAGCCGTCGCTAGCCGCAACCCTTGCCCGACTGCCGACGACGGCTATGATCGGCGGTGATGGGCACGGGCAAACATCATCAGAGCGCCGCCGTACTGGTCATCGGCAACGAAGTGCTTTCCGGACGCACCCGGGAAGCCAATGCCTGGCTGGCGGCACAAAAGCTGTTTGACAGGGGCTGCAAGCTGGGCGAGATCGCCATCGTGCCCGACCGGGCTGATGCCATTATCAATACGCTGAACCGGCTGCGACGCCGCTTCGATGCCGTCATCACCTCCGGCGGCATCGGCCCCACGCATGACGATATCACGATGCAGTCCGTAGCCGACGCATTCGGCGTCGAACTGCTCGAAGATGCCGAAACGCTGGCCGCCATGCGCCGTTTCTATGGCGAGGACAGCGTCAATCCGGGTCGACGGCGCATGGCGCGCCTGCCGGCCGGCGCCCGGCCGGTCATCTGCGAAAAATCGATCGCGCCAGGCGCCCATATCGGCAATGTCTATGTGCTGGCCGGCGTACCCGGCATCTTCGCCTCGCAACTGGACAGCATCCTGGACGCCTTCGGCGAGACGCCCTACCAGCGACGCGAAATCGAGGTGGCGCTGCCCGAAAGCGTCTTTGCCGGAGCGTTGGCCGCCATCCAGCAACGCTTCGACGATATCGAGATCGGCTCCTATCCGCATCGCTGCGGCGCCAACTGCTATGGCAAGATCTGTCTGAGCGGCCAGAACCCCGAACGTCTGCAGCAGGCCGTGACCGCTGTCGAAACGATGCTGGCGAACATCGAAACGCCCTAGGCCTGTTTACACGGTCACGCTTGTCGAAGGCGCCGGATTTGATGCGCTGCAAGGCATTTCGAGCGGAATGTGCTGGTTGCACATCCGCGAGGAATAACGCCGCAACGCGCAAAGGCCGGCGCCTTCCCGAAT
>JAJRVH010000188.1 GCA_021545625.1 Zetaproteobacteria bacterium | reverse complement strand
TGCATCCGCTGAATGCCAATCTGATCGAATTCGACGGCGTATCCTTCGACAAGGGGTGCTATGTCGGTCAGGAAGTCACCAGCCGCATGCACTGGCGGGGCGGCATCAAAAAGAAACTTTACAGGGTCGAAATCGACGCCGCCTCGCTGGCAATGCTTCCCTGCCCGCTGCACCTCTCCGGGCGCGCGCCGGCAACGGGCGAGTTGCGCAGCGCGGCACTCGATCACGAAGGATGCATGCGCGGTATCGCATGGCTGCCGATCGAAACGGCGGAAAGCGGACAGGTTCTCGCTCTTGGTTCAGGCGAAACGGTACGCCTGCTGGGACCATGCCATGCCTGAATCGGCCTTTATCTGGTATCACGCTGACCCGGGTTTGCGCGGCCGGATCCGCGACTGGCAGAACAGGCTGGCGGAGACTGTCGGCGTTCACGGACGGCTGCTGGTACGATGCCAGGGCGGTCAAACCACTTTCATGGAAATCTACGAGCACGTAGAGTCGGGGCTTGTCGAACGTATCGAGACCCTGGCCGAGCGCGAGTCCTGCTTTGCGGGCATCCGGCGACGATGCGAATCCTTTGTCGAGGTGATGTCCGATGAATAACGCACGCATGGCCGATACCCGCCGATGCCCATGAGCGATAACCAGCTTGCGCTGCGGCTGGCCATCGAGCTGATCCGCCGCCGCTCGCCCACGCCCGAGGACGGCGGCTGCCAGGACTGGCTGGAAACCTTTCTGGAACCCCTGGGGTTCACCCGCACCCGCGTCGATGCCGGCGGCATCACCAACAGTATCTATATGCGGCCGGGCGACAGACCAGGCGTGCTGGCCTTTGCGGGCCATACCGATGTCGTGCCGACCGGTCCGCTGAAGCGCTGGCCGCATCCACCCTTCGATGCCGTCGTCGAGAACGGCATCCTGCACGGTCGCGGCGCACAGGACATGAAGGGCGGCATTGCCTGCTGGCTGGCTGCCCTGAAACAGCTGATCGAAGCGGAAACGCCGCTGCCCGGCATCCAGATGCTGATCACCTCCGATGAGGAAGGCGAATCGGTGGATGGCACGATCCGCATCGTCGAAAAGCAGCAGGCCGACGGCACATTGCCCGATGCAGCCATCGTCGGAGAGCCTTCATCGAAAGACAGGGTCGGTGATGTGATTCGTCGCGGCCGGCGCGGCGTCGTACAGGTGGTGGCCGTCGTCGAGGGCAAGCAGGGGCACTCGGCCTATCCGGGTGATGCCGAGAACGCCGTGCATCTGGCCGTGCCGCTCCTGGGCCGTCTGATCGACATCGACTGGGGACAGCCTGCCGACGGCTTTCCGCCGACCACCTGCCAGGTCACCAATGTGCGTGCAGGCACCGGCGCAACAAACGTCATTCCCGGCAGCTGCGAGATCGCCATCGATATCCGCTACAATCCGGGCATCACGTTCGAAGAAATTCGCCGCCGCCTGTTCGATGCCTGCGACGGCGTGGACGTGATTCTGGATATCCAGCATCAGGCCGAGGCGTTCCGGACGGAAGACGGGCCGTTTCTGGATCTGGTCGACGATGCGATCCATCGCATTACCGGCGCACGCACGCAGCGCGATACGGGTGGCGGCACCTCCGACGGCCGTTTTCTGGCCGCGGCCGACGTGCCGGTCGTCGAGCTCGGCCTGACCAATTCGACCATCCACCAGATCGGCGAGCGCGTCGCGGTGGATGAACTGGAAATACTGACGGCGATCTATGCCGATATCATTGCCAATTTCGAGGTGGAACATGACTGACAAGCTGGGGGCCCGACTGAACGCCCCGTCCCGGGAACTGGAAACCTTCCCGAACCCGAATCCGGAGCGCGATTACCATATCCGCATCGATTCTCCGGAATTCACCTGCCTGTGCCCGAAAACCGGCCAGCCGGATTTCGCCGAAATCAAGCTGGACTATGTGCCGGACCGGCTGTGCGTGGAACTGAAATCGCTGAAGCTCTACTACTGGAGCTTCCGCGACGAGGGGCATTTTCACGAAAAGGTCACGAATATGATCGCCGGCGACCTGATTGCCGCCCTGGATCCGCGTTATCTGAAGGTGACGGCCGTATTCAATGTGCGCGGCGGCATCTACACCACGATCGAAGTCGAGCATCGCAGGGACGCATGACTACCCTGCCCTTCACCAAGATGCAGGCCCAGGGCAACGATTTCGTCGTGCTTGACGGGCTGGCGCATGATCTTCCAACGCTGGATGATGCCTTTGTCCGTCGCATCACCGAGCGCCGCTACGGCATCGGCTGCGATCAGCTGCTGGTATTGCAGCCGCATCCGGCAGCCGATGTCGCCATGCGCATCTTCAACAACGACGGTTCGGAAGCCGCCAATTGCGGCAACGGCCTGCGTTGCGCAGCCGATCTGCTGATGCGCCGGTCCGGCGGGGATAGCGTGCATATCGCGCTGGCCGATCGCATCGTGCAGGCCAGCCGCGGCGCGCGCGGCGTGCGCATCGACATGGGCGCGGCCCGTATCGAGGATCAGACCGGGGCTTATGTCGATGTCTGCATCGGCAATCAACATCGCGTCTGCTTCGAGGCCACCGAGGAGTTCCCCCGCGACAGGAATATCGAGATCGTGACCGGCCAGGTCGCCGACCATGTCTATATCGACATTATCGAGCGCGGCGCCGGCCGCACGCCGGCCTGCGGCTCGGGCGCCTGCGCGGTGGCCACGGCCATCTGGCATGTCGAGGGTCACCGGCGTCCGCAGACCATCGCCATGCCCGGCGGCGAGGTCATCGTTTCCGGCGATGTCGACAACCTGATCCTCGAAGGCGAGGTACAACGGGTATTCGACGGCCTGTACATGCTCCCGGAAGCCCGGCAGACAGTCATGCATGCAGGGTAAAACTTACGGCAATATTCATTTATCCGTCAATCTGACGCTGATGACATGTATCGAACTGCTGTGCCTCTGGCAGCTGGGAGTTTCCGGATGATATCCGTCTCTGGCTGCCGGCTTCGGTACCGGCCATTTTCATGGTGGCCTGTCTCGCTCAGCGGATCATCCCCGCGATCACGGGCCCGCTGATCGATGCGATGATCCGGGACCGGCTGGAATAAGTAAGGGGTCAGCGAGCCCCTGCGGCCAGCGCACGCATCAGCCCCTCGGCCTTGTGTCCGGTTTCCG
>JAJRVH010000187.1 GCA_021545625.1 Zetaproteobacteria bacterium | reverse complement strand
TTGTTTCTCACCATTGCTCCACATTATCGCTATCATTTTGACAACCGAAAAGTGAGCCATCTGCATAATATCTTTAACAAAGTGATCCTCAGAAAGCGAGCCAGATGATCTTCGACCGCGCGGACTGGTACCGCTGGATCTGTGATAAGATCTCCTTGTAGGGGAACGAGAGCCAGCACACGAAACCATCGGCCGAGGGGAGTTCTTCTCTCTGGGCCATCCGCTCCCGCATTCAGCATGCAAAGGAACGACGAAGCCAGGGTCTGGCGCAGCGAGTTCGTGCTTTCCAACGAACTGCCGGCCGACACCTCGCAGCAGCATCTGCTCGGCCTGATTTCGGAACTCAATGCCGACCCGAAGGTGGACGGCATTCTGGTGCAGCTGCCGCTGCCCGCGCATATCAACCCGGAAGCGATCATCGAGGCGATCGACCCGGCCAAGGATGTCGACGGCTTTCACCCGTTCAACGTCGGCAGGCTGGCCGCCCGGCAGCCGAAGCTGCGCTCCTGCACCCCCTACGGCTGCATGAAGCTGCTGGCCGAAACCGGCGAGGACCTGCACGGCAGGGAAGCGGTCATCGTCGGCGCATCGAATATCGTCGGCCGGCCGATGGCGCTGGAACTGCTGCTGGCCGGCGCCACGGTCACAGTCACGCATCGCTTCACGAAAAACCTGCGTGCCCATATCGAACGCGCCGATATCGTCGTCGCGGCAGCCGGCAAGCAGGGGCTGGTCAAAGGCGAATGGATCAGGCCGGGCGCTATCGTCATCGACGTCGGCATCCACCGACAGGCCGACGGACGGCTGACCGGCGATGTCGAGTTCGACACCGCATCCGAACGCGCGGCCTGGATCACGCCGGTGCCGGGCGGCGTCGGCCCGATGACCATCACCATGCTGCTGGCCAACACCGTACAGGCATTCCGGGCACATGTCGGCGAGGAGCCCCGGACATGACGGAGCTGGCGCACACCCCGCTGTACGACGAACATCTGGCCCTGGGCGGAAAGATCGTTCCCTTCGCGGGCTACGCGATGCCGGTCCAGTATCCGGACGGGGCCCTGAAGGAATACACGGCCGTGCGCGAAGGACGCGCCGGGCTGTTCGACATTTCGCACATGGGCCAGATCCGCGTGACCGGCCCGGAGGCGCTGGCCTTCCTGCAATATGCGACCACCAATGACGTCGCCAGGCTGAACAACGGACAGGTTCAGTACTCGGCGCTGCTCAACGAACAGGGCACGTTCATCGACGACATCACGACCTACAGACTGGACGCCGATGCCTATTATCTGTGCGTCAACGCCGCCAACCGGCACAAGGATGTCGCGCACCTGCAGGCGGTGGCCAGAGACTTCAACGTGCAGCTGCACGACGAATCCGATGGCACGACCCTGCTGGCGCTGCAGGGCCATGATGCGCAGCACCTGCTGCAGGCGCTCGTCGACACCGATCTGGAGACGATCGGCTACTACCGTTTCGCCGAAACGCAAATACTGGGCCGGCCGGCCATCGTCTCGCGCACCGGATACACCGGCGAGGACGGCTTCGAGCTCTACCTGCCCAATACCATCGCAACGGAGGTCTGGCGGGCCCTGCTGGAAGCGGACGCCGTGCCGATCGGCCTTGCGGCGCGCGACATGCTGCGAACCGAAATGGGCTATGCGCTGTACGGCCATGAAATATCCGATGCCGTCACCCCGGTCGAGGCCAGTCTCATGTGGATCACCAGACTGGACAAGGGCGACTTCATCGGCCGGCAGGCCGTGCTCGAACGCAGGGAGGAAGGCCCCCGGCAAAGGCTGATCGCGCTGAAGCTGACCGGCCGCGGCATCCCGCGCGAGCACTACCCGGTGCTGGTCGACGGCGAAACAAGCGGCGAGGTGACCAGCGGCATGCATTCGCCGGTGGCCGGCGGCATTGCGCTCGCCTATGTCCGGCCGGAGCACGCCGGAGGCGGCGAACTTGCCGTCGAGATCCGCGGCCGGGCCGTCGCGGCGACACGCGCGCGCCTGCCGTTTGTACGCAGCAACGTAAGGAAATAGGCTTCACACCATATTCGAGAGGGTACGCCCTGTTCTTCGGCGTGCCAGGAGGGGTTCAACATGAGCATTCCAGCTGATCTGAAATATACCAAGGAGCACGAATGGGTGCGCCTTGAGGACGACATCGCCACGCTGGGCATTTCCGACCATGCCCAGGAAGCGCTCGGCGACATCGTCTTTGTCGAATTGCCGGAAATCGGCCGCAGGATCGCGCCCGGCGAGGCATTCGCCGTGGTGGAATCGGTCAAGGCCGTCTCCGATGTCTATGCCCCGGTCGGCGGCGAAATCATCGAGGTCAACGAACTGCTCGAAAGCGAACCGGAAAAGATCAATACCGATCCGTACGGAGCCGGCTGGATCGCCAGGGTCAAGACGGACGGCTCCAGCGCCGAACTGCTGGACGAAGCCGCCTACACGCTGTTTCTGGAGGAATAATCGCCCGGCCGGACCGGCCGACGAATGCGAGATCACAATATGAGATTTCTACCGCACACCGACACTGACAGGCGGGCCATGCTCGATCGCATCGGCGTGGATTCGATTCGCGATCTTTTCGCCGATATCCCGGCCGACTTTCATCTTCAGCCCGGCAGCCTGAAGCTGCCGCGGGCATTGCACGAGGCCGGCATCGTCAGAAAGTTCACCCGGGCGGCGGCTGCCAACCGCCATGCGGGCGATACCCGCTGCTTTCTCGGCGGCGGCACCTACCACCATTTCGTGCCCGCCGTCGTCGACTATGTCATTTCGCGCGGTGAATTCCTGACCGCCTACACCCCCTATCAGCCGGAAATCGCCCAGGGCACATTGCAGGCCCTGTTCGAGTTCCAGACCATGATTGCCCGCCTGACCGGCATGGAGGTTGCCAATGCCTCGATGTACGATGCCGCCACCGGCGTGGCCGAGGCGGCGCTGATGGCGCGACGCATCACGCGGCGGCAGCGGGTGGTCATGGCCGGCAGCGTCAACAGCCGCTATCGCGACGTGACCCGCAATTATCTGGCGCGCCTGGACGGAGAGACCGTCGAGGTGCCATGCGCGAAATTCGCCACCGATCCCGATGCTGTCATCGCCGCTCTCGACGGGGACACGGCCTGCGTCATCATCCAGTTTCCCGACTTCCATGGCCATGTTTTCGACGTCGCCCCCCTGCGGGCAGCCTGCGATGCCCGCGGCATCCTGCTCGTGATCGCATTTTCCGATGCGGCCCTGTTCGGAGAACTGACCCCGCCCGGCGAGCTGGGAGCGGACATTGCCGTCGGCTCCGGCCAGTCCCTGGGCGTGCCGATGGGCTTCGGCGGGCCACATATCGGCCTGTTCGCCTGTCGGCAGAAATTCGTCCGCCAGATGCCGGGCCGCGTTTGCGGCATGACCCGCGACCGTGACGGCAAACGCGGCTTTGTGCTGACGCTGTCCACGCGCGAGCAGCATATCCGCCGCGAAAAGGCGACCTCGAACATCTGCTCCAATCAGGGGCTGATGTGCACAGCCAATGCAACCTATCTGTCGCTGATGGGCGACCAGGGGCTGGCCGCTGTCGCCCGGCGCTCCATCGCCGCCCTGGCGCGCCTGACCGGCCATCTGCCCGCCGGCGTCGAGGCCGCCGCCGGCGCCCGGGCGCATGAAACCGTGCTCTCCTTCGCCGACCGGGAAACGCGCGACCGCTTCCTCGCCATCGCGCTGCAACGCGACATCTTCGCCGGTATACCGCTGGAGCACTTCGAACCCGATACCGAGCCCCGGCATCTGCTGGTCAGCACCACCGAAATGATCGAGGCCGGCGACATCGACGATTACCATGCCGCATTGCAGGAGGCGCTCCTATGACCGACGATTATTCCGGCGTCAGCGGCATGCAGCATGAAGAAGCGCTGCTGTTCGAGCATGCGCACGAGGCGGCGACCCCGATCAGCCTGCCCGGTATCGACGCCGAACTTCCGGATGCGCTGAACGGCTTTCGCCGTAGCCGACAGGCCGGCATCCCGGGGCTTTCCGAGCCCGAGTCCGTGCGCCATTTCGTGCGCCTGAGCCAGTGGAACCACAGCATCGAAACCGGCTTCTATCCGCTCGGCTCGTGCACGATGAAATACAATCCGCGCGTCAACGAACAGCTTGCCCGGCTGCCGGGGCTTGCGCAGCTGCATCCGGACCAGCCCGAGGAAAGCGTGCAGGGCGTGCTGGAGCTGCTGTACGAGCTGCAGCAATGGCTGGGCGAAATTACAGGCCTTGCGCATGTCACACTCACGCCGGCGGCCGGCGCCCACGGCGAACTGGCCGGCATCATGATGATCCGCGCCTATCACGATGCGCGCGGTGACCGCCGACGGCGCACGGTGCTGGTGCCGGACTCCGCGCACGGCACCAACCCCGCCTCGGCCGCGCTGGCCGGCATGCAGACCATCGAGATCAAATCGGCCGCCAATGGCCGCATCGATCTGGACGAGCTCCGCTCCCGGCTGAATGACGAAGTGGCAGCCCTGATGCTGACCAATCCGAACACGACCGGCATGTTCGAGTCCGATATCGCCGAAATCTGCCGGCTGGTGCATGAGGCGGGCGGACTTGTCTATGGCGACGGCGCCAACCTCAATGCGCTGGTCGGCGTGGCGCGCCCCGGCGACATGGGCATCGACTGCCTGCATATCAACGTCCACAAGACCTTCTCCACGCCGCACGGCGGCGGCGGTCCGGGGACGGGTCCTGTGGCCGTGAACGATACGCTGGCTCCGTTTCTTCCCGTCCCGAAGCTCGTCAGGGAAAACAATACCATCCGCATCGTGCACCGGGACGAACGGAGCATCGGCAGCATTTTCGGCTCCATCGGCCAGACCGGCGTACTGCTGCGCGCGACGGCCTATATCGCGGCCTTCGGTCGCGACGCGCTGCATCGCATTGCCGAGGACGCGGTCCTCAATGCCAACTACATCCTGGCCCGTCTGAAGGACGCCTACCATGTTCCCTTCCCGGGCCTGTGCAAGCATGAGTGTCTGCTGACCGATGAGAAGCAGGAGCGCCACGGCGTCAAAACGCTGGATATCGCCAAGCGGCTGATCGATCTCGGCTTCCATCCGATGACGGTCTATTTCCCGCTGATCGTGCATGGCGCCATGCTGATCGAACCGACCGAAAGCGAATCCAGGGAAACCATCGACCGCTTCTGCGATGCCATGCTGGAGATTGCCCGCCAATGCGAGGCCGGCGATACGGAAGCGCTGCATCAGGCGCCGCTGATGCCGATCCGGCGCCGTCTGGATGAAACGCTGGCGGCGCGCAAGCCGGTGCTGGTCTGGCCCGAAGACTAGGGCCTGTTCACGCAAATTCCGGCGCCTTCGACAATACTGGAACCTGCGTGAACAGACCCTGACGGCCGGGGTCAGCCCTCCGGCCGCTTCGCATAGCGCGACAGATCGATCGGAAAGCTTTTGTCCGGCAACGTCCAGGGCGGATTGCGGCGCAGGTTCTGCAGCGCATCGCGCTCCAGCAAAGCCCCCAGATACTCCTGATTCTGCCGGATTGCCTGGCGATACAGGTCCGGTTCGTTGCCGAAATAGACGCCCATGTAGCGATGCATGCCCTGCAGGGAAACGTCCAGCCGATGCCGGACGACCCTGAAAAAGCCGGGCGTCTTGCGCAAGAAATCCTCGGCCGACACATAGCCGCCATGCGGCAGATCCGGCGAAGCCAGTCCCGCAGCCACGAACTCCGGATACAGCCGGTCCCGGCATTTCTCCAGATAGCAACGGTCCGCCATCTGGGCCAGCAGATCGGCCGTGCCAACCAGCTTGCCCAGCGAACGCAGCATCCTGTCATCCAGCGGAATATCCTCGAATGTCACCTCATAGCCGGTAAAATGAACGATCTGGCGACAGATCGACGCACCATGCTTCAGGCCGATACTTGGCAGATAACGTTCCAGAAACATGGCGCTGCGCGAAACATGGATACACGTCAGTTCGGCCCCGTTGTGATGGCGACTGTCATACCAGCTGCGCACATAACCGGCATCGTGAAACAGCGCCGTGACAAGGCCGAGCGTTGCCCCGATCGGCCCGATCGCCCGATGTTCCTTTTCAAAACCCCAGATCAGACGGGCCATCGCCAGCGTCACGTCAAGCGAATGCTGCATGTCATGATAGGGAGTTTCGCAGGCGAGAAAACCGGGGTACCCCCCTTCAAACAGGCGCTGCCAGTCACGAAATGCCTGTTCCAGCGGCGCGACCGGATGCAGCGGATACAGCGACTGGAACAGGTTCAGAACCTCATGCGCCACGCTGCCCGCATCGGTGGTTTGCACGGTATTGGTGACATCGTAATCGGAACGTCGAAGCTGGATTCCCGACAAGTCTCCTCCCTGCTCAGTACAGCGGCGACAGACCGCGGGGCGGATAATCCATGCTCAGGCTGCCCTGCCGGGCGTCGAATTGCCAGCTCAGCCAGACCATCCAGCCCAGATCATTGATCCGTGTCGGCACGTTAAGCACCGTATAGGAGCTCTTCCAGTAGCTGGCATCCGCACCCAGCTGAAGATGGGAAGTCAGACGTATCACGGCCGCTGCGTGCGTGCTGAAGACCGTCTCCGTCACACTCGAGGCGGGATAGAGCAGGCCGTTCGGGGCCAGCGGAAACACCTCCGCGGCATCCTGCGCATGCGCCCGGCGACCGACAAACACGTCGAACACGGCATGCAGACGCCGCCCCTCATCGGTAAACGCATGCATGCTCAGGCCGTAGGTCGTATCGCGCTGCGGGCTGAAATAGCCGCCATCACCGACGGTAAAGTGGTTCTGGTTGCGGGCATAGCGTTGCCATTGCAGCTGGGGGCCAAGGCTGGCATGCCAGCCGTCCGTCAGGCGGAAGTTATACGGCAATGTCAGGCTGACCGCATAATGGCTGTTGTTCTGAACGCTGACGCCGTTCAGGCGTTCTTCCCGACCCGTATAGCCAAGCCCCCAGTCCGAATCTCCCAGCGCATGATAACCCTCCACGCTCAGGCCGTTGCGCGAAACCCTGCCCCACTGCAGGCCCGTTTTCGGATCGTCCAGACCGACATAGGCCAGAATCCGGTCGCGCAACGGCTGTCGATAGGCCTCCAGGCGGAGTTCGCCCTTTTCGTACTGACGTCGCGTGCCCAGCCTGGCCTTGAGGGTGGGTTGCAGCGAGGCGCCGGAAAACCCCTGACCGACGCTGGCATAGTAGCTGTTCCAGCCTTCATGCCGGTATTCGATATCCCATTCGTAGCCCTGCAAAAAGGAGCGCACCGGAAACGCATAGGGCGGCAACAGCTTGAAGCCGATATCGTTGGCGCGCAGCAACGGGTCGCCGGCATTGATAAAGGTCCGCTCCACCTGCAGGTTCACGATATTCGTCCCGTTGTACACGTAGCCCGTTTCCAGCACATACTTGCGCAATTCAAAGGTACTCAGCAACGGCACCGCGCTTGTACTGCTCTGCACGCGCCGCATAAACGACGTCCGCACGAACGGCGTATCGACATGCGCCAGGGAAGGATGAAAGGACTCGTCCAGCTGCCGGGCGGCATGGAACAGATGATGATCGAACATGCGCCGGGCGTCGGAGTTGCCGGCCACTGCCGCCAGAGCACCGCCCATATCCCGGGCCAGCCCGGCAGCCCTGTCGAGCTGCCCGCTGTGCACCAGGCTGTAATACAACCCGCCGGCAATATCCTCCTCCGGCTTCAGCCGGTACAGTGGCTCAAAGGCATCCGCAGCTTCGGCATACCTGCCGGTGTGGTACAGGGCCCAGGCGCGGGATTTCCGCTCCCCGGCATGCAGCGGACGCAAAGTGGCGAGTTGATCCAGCGTTTCCAGCAGACATGCATCGTCCCCCACCGATGCGCAGTGAGCCGCCTGCAGCGGCAGCACGTCGGCCAGCATGCCTGACTGCGCCAGCCGCTCGTGGTGTGCATCGATCAGCTGTTTCATTTCCTCAAAGCGCCCGAGATGATAATCGGCAAGAATCAGTCCCTTGAGCGCATCGTCGTGGGCGCGCCATGAGCGACTCAGCTCGAAAAGCTCCCGCGCCCTGGCATAGCGCTTCTGCTCCATATTCAGCCAGCCAAGGGTGGCCGCCATGGCAGGCGACCTGAGCCTGAGCAAATCCGGCTGCAGGGCATCGGCGCGCCTGAGCAGTTCGGCCGGCAGCTGCGAACCGCCACCCTCATGCCACTGACGCAGCAACTGGCGAAGTTTCAGGGCTGCCATGCGCTGGCTTCCCTTGCTGCTGACAGGCTTGCTTTCGGACAAATGCAGCAGATAGTCCATATCGGCCAGCGGCATGCGCGCCGAAGCATGCTCCAGCGCCTCGAGACGCAGGTACTCCTTGCAGCGCCAGTGAATGGTTTCATATACATCGCGAGCCTTGCGAACCTGCTTCAGGTTCAGCCAGGCGTCGGCGAGCGCGAGACGCCGGTACTGATTCGAACAGTTGAACAGCTCCGGATGGGCACGATAGGCCGCAATCACCTGTTTCGGTTTTTTATGCAGGGCCTCATCCACCTCGGCCTCGACCAGCAGGCGCATCAGCTCCTCCGGCGGCTGCCAGTCGGGGTGCTCCTTGCGAATCGCCGCAATACGGTTGCGAACGACGGCATAGTTGCCGGCATGAAACTCATCCCACAACGGCGAAACATCCACGGGCGTCGGCTTTTCGATCTTTTTTGTTTCAGGCGACACAGCTTCCTCGAGTCGCGGCTCCTGCTGATTGCGTTGCACGCTGATCACCGACTGTTTGCCGCGCTGAACCTGAGGCTCGACCAGCTTGCTCTCGTCGGCATAGCCGGAACCGGACATACCGCATATCAACAGAAATAACGCTAGCAACTTCACTTCGAACCCTCCTCATGCCTGTCGGCCTCCATCCAGGCAAGCTGGCTGAGCAGGATCAGACTGGCATCATAATAAGCTGTGTCCGGCAACCAGTGCATATCGGGATAGGGTGCATTACCGCCGTAAGCATGCGAACTCAGCGCCGCTATCGCCCCGACCGCATGAAAGTCGCGGCTCATATGGACAAAGCCGTTCTCCAGGTCCAGCTGGTCGGGAACGCCTCCCTGCATGCTGAACTGTTTCCAGAAACGGACATATGGACCAAGCCTGCTCCGCTTGCCCGCCCATGCCAGAAACAGTGGTATACGCATCGCATCATAGCCGAAATACGGCTCCCGACCGGCGGCCGGCCGAACCCGGGCGTCCACCTGGACCCAGTTCGCCGGCAACCCCCATTCCCCGAAAACACAGCGCTGCAGCAAATACGACGCATCGCGGTACAGCTTCATCCAGTCCAGCCCCTGATCGACGGATGCAAAGCTTTTGTAGGCAGGAAACAGAAAATAGGACGGGTTCAGCACGGCGCGATGGCGATTGCCGAAACCCTTGGCGCCAGGCAGCAGAAACTCTCCGGCCGGCAATTTTACCTTCAGCTTATGCAGGGAGGCCAGAATCTCCCTGGCAGCCTCCAGATAGGGAGCATGCTGCCATTGCCGCCAGGCCCGAATCAGCGCCCAGGCAATCAGCACATCGCCATCGGTGGCGTTATTATAATCCTCCACGCGCCGGCTGGCCGGACTCCATTTCCAGGCATGCAGATGATCATGCCCGCGCACCTGCAAGTGGCTTCGAGTCCATTGCCAGATCCGGTCAAATGCCTGACGATCGCCGAAGGCAACCGCCAGTAACAGGCCGTAGCCCTGGCCCTCGGAATGGGAAACATGTGCATTGCGGTTATCCACCACCCGCCCTTCCCCGGCAACGAAGCGTTGCTTGTATTGCTGCCAGTCCGCCGCATCCAGCTTCAGCTGCGGCCCGTGCGAACTGCTGCATGCCCCCAGCATCAGCATCAGCGCCGCCCCGGCCACTCCCCTGAAACGGGCTGCAAGCCTATGCCTCGACATCGGGATGCGCGCGCCTGCGGTAGCCAAGCAACAGCCAGCGGGTCAGCAGGGCCATGACAACGAACATGCCGAGCAGCAGGGAAATCAGAAACAGCGGATACTGGATCGCGAAATAGGAAATCCGCTGCCAGTAGGACATGCTGCCGATATGATACTCCCGGTCGGAAAGCGAGGTGTACCAGAAGTCCGGCGCAACCTGGTCGGCCGCCTGCCCCCAGACCAGCACATCCCCCTGCACGTCATGCATCTCCGGCCACAGGCGCACCAGCCGGGCCACGGCCTGGTTCAGCATATCGTCCGTATCTGATACCAGCATGGTCAGCGTACCGCCCTGATGATCCGGGTTCTCCATCTGCATCATGATGCCGAAGTTCAGCAGATTGAATGACTGTTGCACCGACGCCGCATAATTGCGCTCCCTGTTCTTTTCCTCCTCGCCGGCAAAGACCACGGCCAGCTTCTCGCGCCATGTCATGGCCCGGTGACCAAGACTGGCCGGATTGGCCAGCAGCGGATGGTTGATCTGACCCTTGTCTCCCAGATCAACCGGCGCATACCTCCACAGGCGTTTCGGTACATCCCGGACTGTCGTCAGGAAAATCACGTTGACATCGTCCGGCGATGCCTTGTCGGCGATGCGCAGGTTCGCGAATGGCAGCCCCTTCAGCTGGGCCAGCCTGGCCGCCAGCGTCCATGCCGCCCCCACCATCTCCGGATTGTCGCGGGCGATGCGGATGACCGGCCTGATGCCGTCATCGCCGAGATAGGGATAGCCGGTGTTCATCATCACATGCAGATTCGGCATGCTGACAAAATGCCGGGCCTGCGGGATCAGGATCGTCGAGTCATCGTAGACCGTCAGCAACAGGTTATCGGTATTGCCGGTCGTGCAGTTCGATCCGGTGAACGCGTGCATACGGCTTTCAAACCTGAATTCGTTCACGCCCGGGCGAAACTGGTGCAGCGGGATGCGGATCAGGTAGTCACGAATGGACAGTCCCCGCTCATCACCCAGCGAAATGCCGCGCAGGAACTTGCCGTTGTGATAAAGATTCAGCACCGAATCCGCGCGCAGCGAAGCCCCGTACGAAAAATGCAGCTTCAGGTCGACATTCATATGACTCTTGGCGAACAGGTCCGGAGCCACCCAGACCAGTATCCGTCCTTCGTCGTGCAGCCCCTGCATGTTCATATTCCCGAATCCAAGGTCGGCGAAACTGTATTCGCGCCCTTCCTGTACCGCATGCGGTGCCGCATAACGGACATTCTGAGGCAGGCTCACATCGTTGATATCGACGCTGGCGGACGATCCGAGCGGCATGCGCATCCAGGCAAAAGCCTGTGCCGCCCTGGACAGGTCATCCGCCGTTCTGGCCCCCACGACCAGCAGAAAGCGACCATTGCCCAGTTCGCGGTTACGCAGCGTAATGCGCGCCCTGGCGGCTGATGTGAATTCATCATCGCCGAAGGCCCGCTCCAGTTCGGCATAGGTTCCGAACACCACCAGGTCCGACGCAGGCTCCAGCCTGCGGATATCCCTGTCCTCAACCGGAACGGCCTGATGGATCTGGATATCCTGTCGTGTTCCCCTCAGGGCCAGCCCCTGTGCCAGAATCGCGCCGGCCTGCATATGGGCCGCGTCCCGTCCGAGCGAAGCCAGACTGACGTGATAGGTATCCCAGCTGCTGAATGCCAGCCATTCATCCAGCCGTGAAATATCCTCCGGCACCGGCATCAGCTCTCCGACCAGGCGGACATAGGATTCGTCGAGATCGATCGATGTCCATAGTTCGGGACTGCCCGGATCCTCGCAAACGGACTTGTAATGCTGCGCCACCTCAAGCGTCAGCTCGTTGATACCACCATGCAGCAT
>JAJRVH010000186.1 GCA_021545625.1 Zetaproteobacteria bacterium | reverse complement strand
GTGTATACCAAGCTGGTCAAGCAAATCGGCCTGGACGTGACGGTCAATCCGAGGCTGACGACGGTGTCCTCGATTCTCAGCGTGGTGCGCAAGGGGCGCATCCACGGCATGGCCTCGCTCGGCGACGGCAGCCTGGAGGTGCTGGAGGCAGAGGCGCTGGAAACCAGCGCCATTCTGAACAAGCCGCTCAGCGAACTGCCGCTTCCCGACGATACCGTGATCGGCGCCATCCACCGCAACGGCGAGATCATCGTACCCAACGGCAGCGTCAGAATCGAACCGCACGACCATGTGCTGGTCGTCACGACCAGTGCTTCGGTGCCGACGGTTGAGAAGCTGTTTGAAGTCCGGCTGGAGTTTTTCTAGGCATGCATCCGAAAGGCGTGCTCTGGACGCTCGGCGTGCTCGTCATTCTGTATGGCGGCTGCATGCTGATTCCGGCGCTGGTGGCGTTCTATTACGGGGCCGGCCATGCGCTGGAGTTCTTTCAGGCCGGCCTGATCGTCATGCTGCTCGGCGCGGCGATGGTTCGCTTCGGCGGCCAGGCACCGGAACAGCTCAGCCACCGTGACGGCTTTCTGATCGTTGCGCTTGCCTGGCTGTGTCTGTCCATGCTCGGAGCCGTGCCGTTCTGGACGACCGGCGCTCTGCCTTCCGTTGTCGACGCATTGTTCGAGTCGGCATCGGGCCTGACGACGACCGGTGCGACGGTCATCAGCGGCCTGGATGGTCTGCCCCGTTCGATATTGTTCTGGCGTTCATTGCAGGAGTGGCTGGGCGGCATGGGTATCATCGTGCTGGCCGTGGCCGTGATGCCGCTGCTGGGGGTGGGCGGCATGCAGCTGTTCAAGGCCGAGACGCCCGGCCCGGTCAAGGACAAGCTGACCGCCCGCGTGACCGAAACGGCCAAGGTTCTGTGGTATCTGTATCTGGGCATGACGGTTGCCTGCGCGCTGGCCTACGCCTGGGCCGGCATGGGGGCCTTCGATGCGGTCAACCATGCAATGTGCACGGTGGCGATCGGAGGTTTTTCGACCCATGACGCGAGCTTCGGCTATTTCGCCAATCCGACGCTGCGTATCGTGGCCATTGTTTTCATGGTGCTGGCTGGCATCAGCTTTACGCTGCATTTCGCCGCCGTGCTGCGTGGTTTCTCGATCCGCACCTATTTCCGGGACGAGGAATTCCGTTTCTATATCGGCTGGATCGCGCTGCTGGTCATACTGGCTCTGCTGCTGGTCGCCTGGCAGGGCAATGCGAGCGTGCTGGAGGTCGTGTTCAATATCGTGTCGGTGGCCACGACCACCGGCTTTGCGGTCAGCGATTATAGCCTCTGGCCGCCCGGTATCACGCTGTTGCTGCTGATGGCCATGTTCGTCGGCGCCTGTTCGGGCTCCACCGGCGGAGGCATGAAGGTGGTGCGGATCATGCTGCTGTTCCGCCAGGGCATGCGCGAGATTCGCCGGCTGGTGCATCCGCATGGCGTGATCCATGTCAAGATGGGCAGCCACCGCATTCCGGCGGACGTGACCGAGGCCCTGTGGGGCTTCGCGGTGCTGTTTATCGTCTGCTATATCATCATCGCAACATTGCTGGCCTTCACCGGCGTGGACATCGTGACCTCCTTTACCGCAGCGGCGGCCTGTATCACCAACACGGGTCCGGGTTTCGGACAGGTGGGTCCGGCCGGCAACTATCAGTCGCTGCCGGCCATGGCCAAGGAGGTGCTGATCTTCGGCATGATTCTGGGTCGCCTGGAGATCTACACCTTTTTCGTGCTGCTGGTGCCGGAATTCTGGCGCAAATAGCGCCCTTTCAGGCGGCCGTTTCGCGTTCGTCCGGTGCAAGCGATACGCTGATCTGTCCGCGCACCGGGTCGGCGGCGTCGATGCGCACCCTGACCGCATCGCCGAGCGCATAGGCCATGCCGCCCTGACGGGCGACCAGCCGGTGTCCCCGTTCATCGAGTTCGAACAGGCCGCTGAGCGCGTCGACATCGAGTGACCCCTCGGCCAGCGTTTCCTCCAGTTCGAAGAAGATGCGCCGTTTGGTCAGGCCGGAGATGCGGGCATTGAGCACCTTGCCGACATCCTTCTGATGATACAGCGCGGCCAGCATGGCCTGGGTGTCCCATTCCCCGCGCTGTTGCTTGCGTTCCTGAATCGAGGTCTGTTCGCCGATGGCCGCCAGTTTCGCCGCCGGCTGGACCTTGTCCGGGTTTTTGCCGCGCAGCAGGGCCTTCAGGCGGCGATGCACGGTGAGATCGGCATAGCGGCGGATCGGGCTGGTAAAGTGGCAATAGCTTTTGTAGGCCAGTCCGAAATGGCCTTCGTTGTCGGGTGTGTAGCGGGCCTGCTGCATCGAGCGCAGCACCAGCCGGTGCAGCACATGGGCAAACGGCTTGCCTTCGGACTGTTCAAGCACGCGTTGCACGGCCTCGGGGCGCACGTGCCCGTCCCTGGCTTTGGAGCCCGGCAGTTTGACGTTCAGGCCGAACGGCGCCAGATATTCGTTCAGTGCCTCGATCGATTCGCGCTCCGGGGCGGGATGCACGCGATACAGCAGCGGCACCTGTCTGGCGTCGAAATATTCGGCTACGGCGGTGTTGGCGGCGAGCATCAGCTCCTCGATCAGGTGGTGGGCGGTATTGCGGTCGGATGAGCTCATGTCGGTGACACGTCCCTCGTGCAGGACGGCCCGCACTTCCGGCACGTCCAGATCGAGTGCGCCGCGCATTTCCCGTTTCTTCTGCAGCTTTCTGAACAGGCGCGCGGCATCGTCCAGCATGTCGCGCACGGCCTTGTCGTTGATCGCCGGGGCATCGCGGTGATCCAGCCATTGCGAGGCCTGTTCGTAGGTCAGGCGGGCCTGCGAATGGATCACGGCTTCGCAGGGGTTGATGGCCAGGCGTTTGCCATTGGCGTCAAAGCGCATGCGCACGGCCATGGCCAGCCGGGGCACATGCGGATTCAGCGAGCACAGTCCGTTGGACAGTTTCTCCGGCAGCATCGGGATGACCCGGTCCGGAAAATAGAACGAATTGGACCGCTCAAGTGCCTCCCTGTCGAGAGCGGAGCCGGGGCGCACATAGTGGGCCACGTCGGCGATGGCGACCCAGGCTTCAAAGCCGTCGCCCCGGGGCAATACGCAGATCGCATCGTCAAAATCGCGCGCATCGGCGCCGTCGATAGTGACGAAGGGAAGGTGACGCAGATCCCTGCGCCCCTTCATGTCGGCTTCTCCGACTTCATCGGCAAAGTGTTCGGCCTCGGCCAGCACCGGCGCGGGGAACTCCGTCGGCAGTTCGAGCTCGGCGACAACCAGATCGATCAGTCTGGCCGGCGTCATGTCCTGTCCCAGCACCTCGATGATGCGTCCGCGCAGCGGCCGGCTGCCACGCCGGACCTCGACGCGTACCCAGTCGCCGTCGCTGGCATCGCCGCTGTCGCGGGCATGGATCAGGATATTCTGCGGCAGTTTGCGCGAGCGGGGCTGTACCGTGCCGACGCCGGACTGGATGCGGTATTCGCCGACCAGAATGGCGGAAGCCTCCTGGACGACGCGCACGACCTCCCCCGATTCGCGGCCGCGCCGGCGCACGCAGCGCACCTCGACGGTATCGCCGTGCATCAGGCCGCGCATTTCCTCATGCGGCAGGAAGATGCCCTTGTCGAGGCCTTCGACATCGACAAAGCCGAAGCCATCCGGATGCGCCGATACGCGGCCCGTCCATGTGCGGGAGGTGTTGTCGCGGGGCTGTTTGCGGCCGCGTTCCCGTCCTCCGCGCAGCGAACGCTTGTCGCCGCGCCGGCCTTTTCTCCGGCCTTCGCCAGTTTGCGCTTTGGCGGGTTTGTCTCCGGCCTGTTCGCTGTTTGTTTTCTTATGTTTGTCCGCATGCTGCCGGGCCGGCTTTTGTGGCCAGACGCTTTTCTTGTCTGCGGATGTTTTCTTCTTTCTTGACACAGGTGTGCTCCATCTTATGATTGCGCGCCTCCGCAGCGGTGCTGCAGAGGTTTTGCCGAGGTGGCGGAATTGGTAGACGCGCTAGCTTCAGGTGCTAGTTTCCTTGTGGAAGTGCTGGTTCGACTCCAGTCCTCGGTACCATTCAGGCATCCCGGAGGATGCATCCAAAGGCCCGTGACCCCAGAGGTCCGGGCCTTTTTCTATGCCCGAAGCTTGCGGCCTCTGTTGCGCAGTAGCGGCAGACTAGCAGTTTAAGGACGTTTGGGCGAACAAATCAGCGACGTTAGTCATTGCCGGACCTTATGATTATACTCACATCCTATGGATACAGCCAAACACGGGCCGGAAACGGATCAGGACATGCTC
>JAJRVH010000185.1 GCA_021545625.1 Zetaproteobacteria bacterium | reverse complement strand
GGTCTGGGACTGGCAATCGTCAAGGAGCTGGTGGATATGCATGGCGGCGAACTTTCCCTGGCGAATGTCGAACCGCACGGGCTGAAGGTTGTGATTCGGCTGCCGTTGAAAAGTGGTCCCGGAAATGACAGGGCGGGTCTTTCGCAAAACTGATATGCAGAGGCTGACCGGAGAGGGGACGCCCTTGCCGTCGCGAAAAAATTGTCTACATTTGGCTTGCTGCCGTTTCCGGCAGAAAACACCACGGGAGGAAAAACTCAATGAAACACAACACGATTGCCATGTCGGTTGCTATGGCAGCAAGCCTGATGCTTGCCGCTCCGGCGATGGCGGGCGAGCACGGACATGGCGGCCATGAGGGCGCACACGCATCCCACGGACCTGTGTCCGACAAAGTGATTGCCGATCAGCGCAAGGCACTGGCCAGGAACACCAAGGGCAAGGGCTTTGGCCCGCAGTCGCCGCGGGATATCGATGCCGTTGACGGTCGCAACCAGCGCATCTTCGGCGCCGCTCCGGCCTATACGCAGATGAACCTGTGTAATATCCATTTCCACAAGAATGCCGAGCACAGGGCCAAGGACTTCTCGATCTATGCCGGCAATGGCGACGGCCACGGCTACCAGAGCGGTTATCGTTACGATACCGCGCTGCTTAGCAAGGCCGAACTGGCGCCGACCAGACACAAGATTTGCGACAGCGCTCACAGCACACTGCGTCCTGGCGACACGATCGAGGTTCATTACGTGCATACCACGGCTCAGGTGAAGCCGGGTCCGACGCTGGGCTCCTGCCTGAGCGATGCGATCAAGAATCCGCAGCTGCGCGTCGAAACCCAGGTTTATGTGCTGGTCAACGACAAGCATGCACTCGACTTCGGCGAGCTGACCAGGTACGGAAAGGCCAAGTCCGGCCTGTATCAGGCGTTCAATATTCCGGACAATACCGGCACGCCGGTCCAGTACGCCGGCTCCACGACCGGTCCGGGCTACAACGAGAAGGGATCGCCGTTCCAGGTGACCTGGAGCGTTCGTCCGCATGTCGCCAAGGTCAACATCGAGACCGTTGGCCAATGGTGCAAGAAGAACGATTTCAACGAGGATCATGCGCATGGCGTAAGAAACCTCGTCAAGAATCCGGACCTTCTGTCCAAGATCAGCCGCTGATCACCAGCTGGCGTAACGAAAAGCCGCCCCAAACGGGGCGGCTTTTTTGTTGCGTCGGGGACTTGTCTGGAAACGGGCTCGCGGGCAGCCTGTGTGCATGCGCGAGGAATTACTGCAATATTACCGCTGGCTCAGGCTTTATGGGTATAACGATTCCCACTCCGGCAATATATCTGCGCGGGATGGCTCATGTTTCTGGGTTACGCCGACGGGAGCCTGTGCCGATACCCTGCGGGCGGATGATTTTATCGCCTGCCCGCTCGACAGCCAGCCGCCGGCCGGCGCATCGGGGGATGCGAATCTGCACCGGCATGTGTATCGCGGGAACCCGAAGGCCCGGGCCGTGATCCATGCCCATTGCCCGCATGCGGTGGCGCTGACGATGAACGGCGAGGACTTCATTCCGCCGGACTTTGAAGGTCAGCTGTATTTTCCGCGCGTACGCGTGATCAGCGTCCCGTATGAATATTATTTCGAACAGGCCGCGCCGCTGGTGGCGGATGCGCTGAAGCAGGAGCCGCTATGCATCGTGCGAGGGCACGGTGTATATGCCTGGGGAGAGACCCTGAACCTTGCCTACAAGTGGATCGGTTCACTTGAGCTTTCGGCCGGAACAGCCTTTATCGCCCGCCAGGCCGGAACGCTGGGCTAGGCATGTTGTCCGCCATCCATGGCCTGCATGTCGGACTGGCGACTTTTGCCTTGGTTCTGTTCGTATGGCGTGGCATGCGCATGTGGCGGAGGCATGCGGTGAAGTCGCTGCTGTGGCGGAGGATCGTGCCGGACAGCATCGATACGATGCTTCTTTTATCCGGCGTGGCAATGTTGCTGATGCTGGGCTGGAATCCGCTGCACCAGCCGTGGCTGCTCGCGAAGCTGACGGCGGTACTGGCCTATATCGGCCTGGGCTTCGTGGCCCTGCATCCGGGGCTGGTGCATGTGCCGCGTCGCGCCGCGTTTGTCGCGGCCCTGCTGGCATTTGCTTATATTGTTGCCGTTGCCCACAGTAAGACGGTATGGTTCTGACATTCAGACATTGGAAATGAAAGGGGAGAAACAGATATGGCGCTGGTAGCTTCAGTACATGTGGAACCGGGATGGCAGTTGCCCGATATGACGGTCAGCGATGTGGATGGAAACCCGGTTCGCCTGCGCGGGCAGCTGGGCGAGCAGGGGCTTCTGGTCGCCTTCACATGCAATCACTGTCCGTATGCGATTGCGGTATGGCCGCGGCTGATCCGGCATGCCCGCCGTCTGAAGGAGATGGGCATCAATACGATTGCGATCAATCCCAACATCCATCCGGACTTTCCCGAGGATTCGGTGCCGGCCATGCGCAAGAAGATCAAGGAATGGGGGATCGACTTTCCCTATCTGGCCGATGAGACCCAGGAGGTTGCCAGAGCGTTCGACGCCCAGTGCACGCCGGACCTGTATCTGTTCGACAGGCATGGCGAACTTTATTACCACGGCCGCATCGACGATTACTGGAAGGATGAGGCCAAGGTCTCGAAGGAAGAGCTCGTGCCGGCCGCCGAGGCGATGGTGGCAGGCAAGCCCGCGCCCCAGCCCCAGCACCCGACGATCGGTTGCTCGATCAAGTGGCGGGACGAATAGGCCCGTCGGAAGGAGGGGAAATGCGAAAAAGCTACGGAATTCCGGCGACATGTCTGATATTCCTGCTGTCTGTTTCCTTCCCTGCGCATGCCGGGGAGCAGGCCTTTCCGCAGGGCGATGCGACAGCCGGCAAGGCCATGTTCGACATGGTTTGCAAATATTGTCACCGGAGCGATTACGATGATAAGTACGGTCCGGGCCTGAAGGGCATCAGCGAGCGGGTCGACGAGGGGTGGCTGCATCGCTGGCTGCGCGATCCGTCGGTGATGGTCAAAACCGATGAGCACGCGAAGGCCTTGCGGGAGTCGAACGCCTATAACATGACCATGCCGGCGATCCCGGCAATGAAGGATCCGCAGGCCCGGGCCGATGTGATCGCCTATCTGAAAACGCTGAAATAGTCTCTGATCGTCTAGCGGGTGAACAGCTCGATGGTGCGGCATTCGGGATATTTGCCGCATACCCAGAACAGCGTGCCCTTGTATTTTCCCGATTTGGCTCGCTTGAGCACCATGCGCGTCTGGCATGTCTTGCAGCTTCGGAACGCTTCCATCGAGATCGTGGCGACCATCTGATCGGGAGTCGGAGGGGCCTCCTTCAGGAACGGGTTCAGCAGTTCGCGGATCTCCGGCATCGAATAGCTGGTTTTTCGGGGCAGCTTGAAGACCGGAATGCCGACCTGTTGCAGCAGCTCCGTGGGGCCGATCTCCGTGCTGCCCAGGTCCTGCAGTTCGATGGCGCAGGCCACGGCCATGTTGTCGCGCGTACAGAGAACGAAGTCGATGTGATGATGTTCCTTCGAAACCTTCTCCAGCAGCGACCGATCCACGCCGCGTTTGACGATGGCCAGGTCCGACAGGGCGACCTTGGCCATGATGTGATATTCCTTGCCTGCCACTTCGTAGAGGCGGTTGAAACAAGCCAGTTCGGGCTCGGTCAGCAGTGGCGGGATATCCTTGCCGGATACCGGCACCGGCGTGCTGTGCTCGCGGGCGGCCGGCGCGGCCTTTTTACGGCGCCGGGACAGCAGAACCGTTTGAATGACGATGATGACAATCAGCAGCCCCAGGCCGGGGATCAGCCAGTTCGACTGCCCGAGATCCGGCAAGCCGTTCAGAAACTCCTGCATGCGATACCTCCGTAGCGACCTCAATACTACACGGGCGAAGCCCCCTGTTGCCAGAGCATACCATGCTCCGGCGGATCAATGGATGCTTTTGTCGAGGCTTTTCAGAAAATGCCGGTGAATGGTCGAGCTCAGTTTCTCGATGGTCAGCGGTTTCATGATGATATTCTCACCTTCGCCGGTAATATCGCTGTTCAGCGTGCCGTCCTTGTCGTAGCCGGTGATGAAGATGATGCCGATATTGTTGCGGATGCGGCGGATGCGCGTTGCCGCTTCCACGCCGCCCATCTCGGGCATGACGACGTCGAGCAGCACCAGGTCGATGGCATCGACGTGTTCTTCGAACAGTCTGATGGCCTCGCGTCCGTTGGCGGCCTCGATCACCTGATAGTTCAGAGATCGAAGAACATCGGCATTGGCCTGACGCAGGAATGCATCGTCATCGACCAGCAGCAGGGTTTCCCCTTTTCCATGCGCGATGCTGTCGTCCAGGGCGTTGTTCAGCATGCTCTGCGGATCTGTGATCAGCGGCAGATAGATGGTGAAGGTCGTGCCGTGCCCGACCCGGCTTTTGACATCGATGACGCCGCTGTGCGATTCCACCGAACCGTAGATCATCGCAAGTCCCAGGCCTGTCCCGTGGCCGGACGACTTGGTTGTGAAAAAGGGCTCGAAAATCTGGCTCAGCTTTTCTTCCGGAATGCCGTGTCCGTTGTCGCGCACCGACAGGCAGGCATAGCGGGCGGCCTTTTGATCGGGAAAGTGTTGACGGAAGGTTTCATCGGGCCGGAAACTGCGCAGCGTGACATGGATTTCCGGCTCGTTCCGGCCGTCCAGCGCATCGCGGGCATTGTTCATCAGATTCATCAGCACCTGTTGCAGCTGAGTGGCATCGCCGCGGATATGCATCGCCTCGTCGGGAGTGGCGAGCGTGGTTTTGATGTTTTCGGCGATCGATACGCACGCCAGCTTGAATGCCTCCCGGATGAAGGCATTGAAGTCGAAGGGCTTGAGCTGGATGGTGTCCTTGCGCGCAAAGGTCATCAGCTGCCGGATCATGTCGGCGGCGTGCATGATCAGCGTGTCGACTTTTTCAAGCCGGCTGCTGGTCTGCTCGTCCCTGATGCGCATTTTGACCAGATACAGATTGGCGGTGATGCCGGATAGCATATTGTTGAAGTCGTGGGCGATGCCGCCCACCAGCGTGCCGATGGCCTCCATTTTCTGGGCCTGAAAGAATTTTTCCTGCGTGCTTCGCAACTGTTCGATGGCCTCTTCCTTCTGGCGAACCTCGTGTTCCAGCTCCTTCTTGGCGCGGGCCAGCTTGTGCGTGCGCTCGTACACCAGCGATTCGAGGTCGGCATGCGCCTTGCGGAGCTCCTCGTCGGATGCGGCCAGCTTGTTATGCGCCAGCTGCAGCCGGTAGGTGTTGAATTCGTTCATTGCGGCAATAAAGAAGGCGATGATGGTGAAGGTCAGGAAGGAGGCCATGAAGGTCAGGATCTGGTAAAAGGTGTAGGGGAGCTGCAGCAGGTCCAGATGCCACAGGCCGAGGATGCTTGCGGCGATGCCGAGAAATCCGAGGACAACCATGCTGCCCGGGCGCAGGCCCAGCGTAAGCAATGCCACAAAGGGAAACACCGGCACCCAGTAGATGGCGCTGTTGTCGATGCCGCCGTCGAACATCAGCGCTCCGAACAGGGCCAGCATGCCCAGGATGAAGATGCCTGTCCCGAGACGCGGGATGCGCCGGCGGCGCATCAGAAGCATGGTCGGCGTCAATGCCATGCCGATGCAGAGTTCGATGGCGGCGAGCAGACGGTGTTCGTGCGAAAAGTTGAACAGCGAGAACAGCAGGATGACGGGAACCGCGACAAGCATCAGGGTGCTGATCTGGGATTGCCTCTCCCTGATGTCGGCCGGCTGGCGCAGGGCGGCGGCGACATAACTGTGGATATTCGCGTGATCGTCTGCCAAGCAAGTCTCCGAAATCTTGGGTTCCGCTGCGCATCATGGTGCGGTACGGAGCGGGGAGCAATTGATATGCCATACGAGGCCTGTCAGACGTTATTTTTGACCTTATGCTTTTGACCTTATGCGCCCGATGTTCTATAAGTTATCGGATGCTGATGCGTGTTCCGGGGGAGAGCTGTGTCTGTAACCTACAAGATCGATGCGCGGCACGATGTGGTGTATACGACCCTTCGGGGTCGTGTGAGCTTTGCCGAGTTTACCGGTTATTTGCAGCGGCTGGCGGCCGACCCGGCCTTTCATAGCGATATGCGCGAGTTGCTGGATGCCGGGGATGCGGTGACCGAGGAGTTCGGTGTTGAGCAAATGATGTCGTTCAGGGATTCGCATGTATGGGGAAGCGAGGCCAGGCGGGCCTTTGTTTGTCATAATGATCTCGCTTTCGGACTGTTCCGGATGTTTCAGATCACATCGGCCGGAGTTCACGGCCACATTGAGATATTCCGGGATATCGAAGAGGCCCGTCGCTGGCTTGGTTTGGGATAAGAATCCGCTTACTCGCTTATCCGGTAAACGGTTGTGCCGGCCACCAGATCGTGCAGGGGCTGGCGGTCGCGGGTCAGCATCATGATCATCAGGGAAAGGGCCGGCACCAGTGCCGAGATAAAAAACAGCAGATGATGGGTGTCCCGAACCATCATGTACGCCAGTGTCATGCCCAGCGCCAGCCAGGTCAGCATCAGGCCGGCAAACCGGACGGTTGCGGCCGTCATGCCCAGAGTATCGCCGCTTCCTGCCATCGCGACCTGCAGTTTCCACGGACGCATGCCTGTCGTGGCGCCCCCCCTGATCCAGAAGCCGACAAAATAGGCATAGGCA
Organism: Zetaproteobacteria bacterium; assembly: GCA_021545625.1. Taxonomy (GTDB): domain Bacteria; phylum Pseudomonadota; class Zetaproteobacteria; order Mariprofundales; family Mariprofundaceae; genus JAJRVH01. The sequence goes on along the minus strand of JAJRVH010000185.1, from coordinate 1,844 downwards.
ATGGAGATGACCAGCAGGCCCTTGAGCCACTGATCGATGGGGCCCAGGGCCTGTTCGGCCATCGTGACCGGAATAAAGGCAAGAAACAGCAGGCCGATCAGGATCAGACAATCATAGCCGCTGGCCAGCAGGCGGATGCCAATGCCTGCCGTTACGGCCTTGGGACGCGGCGCTTCAGCCATTCGATTCCTCCTTTGCCCAGCCAGCTCAATATGAACAGGCCGCATAATGCCAGCACAACCGAGGCTCCGGAAGGCCAGTCCCAGGCATAGGACCAGAGCAGGCCTGCGATGGTGCCGGATACTGAACATGTCACCGAGATCAGCCACAGGCCGGCCAACGAGCGGCCCCAGAACCAGGCACAGGCAGCGGGCAGAATCATCAGCCCCGCCGTCAGCACGATGCCGGCCAGCTTGACGCACAGAATCACGGTCAGGCCGACGACACCGTACAGCAGCATGCGAAGTCCCGCCACGGGCAGTCCGGAGGCCTCGGCCGTGACGGCATCGAAGGCAATGCTCCACCAGCTGCGGGCGGCAAGCAGAAGCGTTATCAGGATGCTGCCTCCCAGCAGCCACAGCCAGCGTACGTCCGCCGGTTCGATGGTCAGAATATTGCCGAACAGCAGGCCGAACAGGTCAACCCGGGATTGAGGCGATGTCGATACGAGCACGATGCCGATCGCCATGCTGCCTGCAAACAGGATGCCGGTGCCGGCATCCTCGCTGATGCCCTGGCGACCCGGAGTCAGAGCCAGAAGCAGGGCGATGACCACGGCGAAGGCCGTGGCTGCGGGCAGCAGCGGCAGGCCGAAGTTCAGCGCCAGCCCCATGCCGGCCAGCGAGGCGTGCGATACGCCGACGGTCAGAAACGAAAGTCTGTGAGCCATGATCATCACGGACATCGATGCCGTGACCAGCGCGACAAGCAGGGCCGGTTGCAGGCTTTCGCGCATCACCGGACTGGCGAGAAACTGTTGCAGGAAGTCAGTCATGCTGCCGGCTTTCCGGGGGCGCAGCCGATGCAGTTCGCATCATGGGCGACGATGCGGATGTGTTCTCCGTACATTGATTGCCAGATGCTTTCGGGGATCTGTTCGCCGCGCATGACATGGTGGTGAATACGGCGGTTCAGGCAGGCGACGGAATCCACGTGACGGCTGATCGCTGCGATATCGTGCTCGACCATGATCACGCTCATGCCGGTTTCATCACAGAGCCGGCGCAGCAGGTGGAACAGTTTTTCCTGGCGGTTGCTGTCCAGTGCCGCGGATGGTTCGTCGAGCAGCAGCAGGCGAGGGCGGTCGACCAGGGCCCTGGCGATGCGTACCCGCTGGCGCTGGCCGCCGGAAAGATGCCGGAAATCGGCTTCGGCCAGATTGCGCATGTCCATTAGCGACAGTGCGTCGAGAATGCGTTGCCGCGACAGCTTGCGGAGCCGTAACGGGTTGGCGTAGGCGGATAACCCCATGGCGACGACTTCGCGCACGCGCATCGGCAGGCGCGGCTGATGTTCATGCAGCTGGTGCAGAAATCCGACCTGCCGGAGCAGGCGGCGCCGATTGAAGCGGCGCAGGCACTGGCCGAACAGGTCGATATGGCCGTGGTCCGGAGGGGTCAGGCCGGCAATCAGGTTGAGCAGGGTGCTCTTGCCCGCACCGTTGGGTCCGACGATGCCGAGGAAATGCCCGGCTTCAAGCGACAGGTTGATATTCTCCAGCACGGTTTTTCCTTCCGGGCTGAGGCTGACGCCTGAAAGCTGAACGACGGGAGCATTCACGGGCGGAGGCGTTCCAGGTTTTTTCGCATCAGCACGTCCCAGCGTTCGCCACACCGCCCGAGCGG
>JAJRVH010000184.1 GCA_021545625.1 Zetaproteobacteria bacterium | reverse complement strand
GTCAGACCGACGGCGGCCGGCTTCTGCCTGCCGAGCACCTGCAGCAGATCGATCAGCTGGCGGCGCGGGTCGGCCGCATCCAGATCAATGCGTACGATGGACTGCGCGGTCGCCGATGTATGGGAGGGAGCAAGCGCCTGATACCAGGTGCGTTCAAGCGGATGCTGCAAGGGCCCCGTCAGCCAGCCCCAGGCAAGGGCTGCTGCCGTCAGCGCCCCCATGCAGATGAGGCCGAAGCCGGATATACGCAAGGAAAACATGATCGGGCCTTAGCGTAGCCCTGCCCGCCGGCAAAGCCAAGCGCAGGCGGCCGCTTTGCACTAGACTGGCGATATGCATGTCCGGGATGCCCTGCTGCAACGCAAATCCGTCCGCGCCTTTCTGGATCGGCCGGTCGAACGCGCCCTCATTGAGAGGCTGCTCGATCTGGCCAGGCATGCCCCGAGCGGCGCCAACACCCAGCCCTGGCAGGTGGCTGTTGTCGGCGGGAAGATCAAGCTGCGCCTGCAGCGCGCCATGGAGCAGCGATTCCGGACCGGCCGACGCGGACAGATGGATTACCGCTACTATCCCGAGACATGGTTCAGCCCGTATCGGGAACGTCGCATGGCCTGCGGCATGCAACTCTATTCGGCGCTGGCCATCGAACGCGACGACCGGCAGGGCAGACTCGAACAGTGGGCCGCCAATTACCGGGCCTTCGATGCGCCGGTGGCGCTGTTCTTCTTTCTCGACGCCGGCCTGGAAACCGGATCGTTCGTCGATTTCGGCATGTTCCTGCAATCGCTGATGCTGGCCGCCGTCGAGGAAGGGCTGGCCACCTGTCCGCAGGCGGCGCTGGCCGAATATCCGGAGATCGTCAAACAGACACTCGGCTATCCCGACGACTGCATCCTGCTCTGCGGTATGGCGCTGGGCTACGAGGATGACGCGCATCCGGCAAACAATTATCGCACGCCGCGCGAGGATGTGCATACTTTCGCCCGTTTTTTCGACGTACCGGATTCGGCAGGGGAGTGAACATGGGCGCAGGCAACAACATCGCCGTGATGGCCTCGGGCAAGGGCAGCAATCTGCAAGTGATCCTTGAAGCCATACAGACCGGCACATGCCCGGTGCATGTGCGGCTGGTAATCTCCGACCGCGCCGAGGCCGGCGCGCTGGATATCGCCCGCCACGCGGGCGTACCCGACGTGTTGCACCTGAACCCGAAGGATCATGCCGACCGAACCGCCTTCGACACGGCATGCGGCGATGCGATCGAGGCCGCGGGATGCAGCTGGATCGTACTGGCCGGCTATATGCGCATCCTGTCGCCGGCCTTCGTGCAACGCTTTGCCGGCCGTATTATCAACATCCATCCTTCGCTGCTGCCCGCCTTCGCGGGTGCCGACGGCGTCGGCGACGCGCTGGATTACGGCGTCAGGATCACCGGCTGCACCGTACATCTGGTCGATGAAGTGCTCGACGGCGGCCCGATCCTGGCGCAGGCAGCCGTGCCGGTGCTCGACGACGATACGCGCGACTCGCTGCATGCGCGCATCCAGGCCGAGGAGCACCGGCTCTATCCGGCGACGCTGAAACGCATGGTTGAATGCGGCTTCACCATCCGGGGCCGCCGCGTGATCTGGAAAAACACATAAAGGACTGAACCGGGCAGCAACGATGGCGGCGGCTGCCTGGCGTAAGGCTATGCCTTGTGTCTGCGCCTTACGCCGAAGCGCCGCCATCCTTCAGCACGCCCTGCAGGCGATCCTGAAGCCCCGGGTTCGGGCCGGCCAGCGGCAGGCGGATCAGGAACTCCGCTCCCTTGCCGGGCTCGCTTTTGACCCAGATATCGCCGCCGTGCGCATCGACGATGCGCTTGCAGATGGCCAGCCCGAGCCCCGCCCCCTCGCCCTCCTTGCGACAGCGCGCGTCATCGGCACGGAAAAAGCGGTCGAACAGGTGCTGCTGCTCCTCCTCCGGTATGCCGGCCCCTTCGTCGCGAACCGAAATGATCGCCGAATGATCCACCGCATGGGCACTCAGATGGATCGTCGAATGTTCGGGCGCATGCTTGAAGGCGTTGTTCATCAGGTTCATCACCGCCCGTTCCAGCGAGCCGGCATCGCCCATGACCGTCAGTCCGTCCTCGATGTCCATCTCCAGCCCCACGTGATGACTATCGAACAGGATCAGGTGCTGCTGTCCGACCTCCTGCAGCAGCAGCGACAGATCCACCTCGTTCTGGGCCAGCTCCAGCTGGCCGGCATCGGCCCGGGCCAGCGTCAGCAGATCGTTGACGATGCGCTGGATGCGGTCGATCGTATCCAGCTGCTGGCGCAGGATTTCCTCGTACTCCTCGGCCGTGCGTGGATGCCGGAGCGCCACCTCGATCTCGCCCTTGAGTATCGTCAGCGGCAGGCGCAGTTCGTGCGAGGCATCGGCGACGAAACGCTTCTGCGACTGGAAGCTGGTTTCCAGGTCGGCGAACATCTTGTTCAGCACCAGCACCAGCACTCGGATCTCTCGGTCCTGGGATTTCGACGTCAGCCTGCGCGACAGGTCGCCGGCCGCCACCGCACGCGCGGTCGAGGTGATCTCCTCAATCGGCTTGAGCGCCTTCTTGGCCATGTAATAGCCGGCCACCGAGCTGATAATGATCGAGATCACGCCGAGGATGCCTCCCAGCAGATACAGCAGGTTGAACACCGAGCGGATATCGCCGGTGCTGTGTCCAAGCAACAGCACTGCGACCGTCTGGCCGCCGCGATGGATCGGCATCGCGATCACGCGCACATTGTCGCGCTGCAGCAGCGACTGCGTGGATGCAAAGGCCGTCAGATCGTCGCGGAAGGCCTGTGCCAGCGCCCGCGTCACATCGTTGCCGCCACGATTGATCAGCGACTGGTCGGAACGGAAAATCACCTGACCGTTGGAGGCGATCAGCTGGATCGGACCGGGATAATGCTTGGCGAAACCCGACAGATGGCCGGTCCAGAAATAGAACGGCGAGGATTCCAGTGCGCGGGCCAGTGACGAGGCCTGCTCGCTCAGCTGTTCATCGACATCCTGATAGACACGCTGCGACAGCGCCACATAGAGCAGCATCGCGGCGAACAGCAGGATGCCAAACTCCAGCGAAATATACAGCATGGCCAGACGACCGCGAAAGGTGCGGAAGATATTCGATCGCACCCAGTAGAACATGCCGGCCGGATTGAGAGTCAGCGCTGACCTCAGGCGGGCGGCGCTTCGTCGCTGAGCAGATAGCCCTGGCCGCGCAGCGTATGCAGCAGCGGCGTGTCAAAGCCCTTGTCAATCTTGGCGCGCAAATGGCTGATATAGACATCGATCACGTTCGATTCGGGGTCGAAATTCATGTCCCAGACATGCTCGCCGATCAGCGTTCGCGAAAGCACCTTGCCGGGATTGCGCATCAGATATTCGAGCAACGCGTACTCCTTCGTCGTCAGCCGGATCGGCTTGCCGGCCCGCGTGACCCGCCGACTGATCGGATCGAGCTCCAGATCGGCCAGCTTCAGGGTCGGGCTCTTGCTTTCCGACTGGCGGCGCAGCAGCGCCCGCACCCTGGCCAGCAGCTCCTCGAAGGCAAACGGCTTGGGCAGGTAGTCGTCGGCGCCTGCATCAAGGCCGCGCACCTTGTCCTCGACCGAATCGCGCGCGGTCAGCATCAGCACCGGCGTCGCCACGCCGCCGGCCCGAAGTTCGCGGCAGACCGTGATGCCGTTCTTCTTCGGCAGCATCAGATCGAGGATGATCAGGTCGTAATCGTTGACCTCGGCCAGAAACTCGCCGTCCTCCCCGTCGTAGGAAACGTCGACGGCATGCCCCTCTTCCTTCAGCCCCTTCTGAATGAAATGCGCGACGCGCTCTTCGTCTTCCACCACCAGAATCTTCATGCGGCTTAGTGTAGCATTGATGCCGCCCCGCCGCGAAGGGCGAATTTCGGGCAGGCGGGCGAAGGGTGGCTGCGATGAAATACAAACTGGAAACCAGAACGCCGCTGTATCGCGGATTTTTCCATCTCGACGCCTATCGGGTCAGGCACGAACGCTT
>JAJRVH010000183.1 GCA_021545625.1 Zetaproteobacteria bacterium | reverse complement strand
GTCGCCCAGCTTCTCACCGTTGAACACCCAGACTTTTACGCCGATCACGCCGTAAGTGGTGTGAGCCTCGGCAAAACCGTAATCCACGTCCGCACGCAGCGTATGCAGCGGCACGCGACCCTCGCGATACCATTCGGTACGGGCAATTTCAGCACCGCCAAGGCGCCCGGCACAGTTGATACGCACACCCTTGGCGCCCATGCGCATGGCGCTCTGAACGGCGCGCTTCATGGCGCGACGGAAGGCGACACGGCGTTCGAGCTGGAAGGCGATATTCTCGGCCACCAGCTGCGCCTCGGCTTCCGGACGGCGAATCTCGACAATGAACACCTGCACTTCACGTCCGAACTCGCGAACCAGCTCGTTGCGGACCGCATCGATCTCGGCACCCTTCTTGCCGATCACGACACCCGGGCGGGAGGTATGAACGGTCACCTTGATCTTTCCTGCCGGGCGCTCGATCACAATGCGGGATACGCCGGCATGCTTCAGGCGGGCCTTGACGAACTTACGCAGCTTGATGTCCTCGCGCAGCTGCGTGCCAAAGTCGGCATCGGATGCATACCAGACCGAATCCCAGTTACGGATAATGCCAACTCGGAAGCCGACCGGATTTACTTTCTGTCCCATATCGAGAACCCCTTTAACCGCGTTCGCTGACAGACACCATCAGGTGGCTGTGGCGATGAAAACGTTTGCGCATGCGACCCATGCCCTTCGGGCGGTAACGCTTGAGCGTCATACCCGCGTCGGCCTTGGCTGCGGATACGTAAAGCTGATCCACGTCCAGGCCATGATTCTGCTCGGCGTTGGCGATCGCAGACTTCAGCACCTTCTCATAGAGACGGGCCGACTTCTTCGGCGACAGGGCCAGAACAGCCAGGGCACGGGATACCGGCAGACCGCGGATGGCATCGGCCATCAGACGCGCCTTCTGCGGGCTGATCTTGCTATTCCTTGCAAGTGCACGAACCTGTTCAGACATGCTGCTTACCTCCTGGCCTTTTTATCCGCGCCGTGACCGTAGTAGGTACGGGTCGGAGCGAACTCGCCAAGCTTGTGGCCAACCATATTCTCGGTGACGAACACCGGAATGAACTTGTGACCGTTGTGAACTGCGAAGTTCAGGCCAACGAAATCCGGAGAAATCGTCGAACGGCGGGACCAGGTCTTGATCACACCCTTCTTGCCAGCCTGCGCAGCCTCGACCTTCTTCTGAAGCGAGGCCTCGATATACGGCCCTTTTTTCAGTGAACGCGCCATGTTTTACCTCACTTCCTGTTACGGCGGCGAATAATATCGCGATTCGACGCCTTATTCTTTTTGCGGGTCTTGTGACCCTTGGTCGGCACACCCCACGGGGTCACCGGATGGCGACCGCCGGACGTACGCCCTTCACCACCGCCGTGCGGGTGGTCAACCGGGTTCATCGCCACGCCGCGCACGTTCGGACGAACACCCAGCCAGCGCGAACGGCCGGCCTTGCCAACCTTGCGGTTGGAATGATCCGCATTGCCCATCACGCCAATGCTTGCCAGACAACGAATGTCTACGCGGCGGAATTCGCCGGAGGGCATCTTCAGGACAGCGCGGCCGCCTTCCTTACCCATCAGCTGGATGGAAGTGCCTGCGCTGCGGGCCAGCTGGCCACCCTTGCCGGGCTTCAGCTCGATATTGTGCAGCAGCGTACCGACGCGGATCTTCTCCAGCGGCAGGGCATTGCCGGGACGAATATCTGCATCGGGACCGGACATGACGGTATCGCCCGGACGCAGCCCCTGCGGAGCAAGGATGTAGCGTTTGTCGCCATTGCTGAAATGAACCAGCGCAATGTGAGCCGTCCGGTTGGGGTCGTATTCGACGCGCGCAACTTTACCGGCTACGGAGAAATTGTCACGTTTGAAATCGACCATGCGATACAGACGCTTGTGACCGCCGCCGCGATGGAACGAGGTAACGCGACCATTGTTGTTGCGACCGCCGGACTTGGTCAGGCCGGTCGTCAGACTGCGCTCGGGCCTGCCCTTGTGCAGACCCTCGCTGACGACGCCGACGCGACCGCGATTGCCGTTGGTGGTTGGTTTCAGTGCCTTCAGTGCCATGATGTTATGCCTCGTCTACCGCTTCAAGAGTCTGACCTTCCGCCAAACGAACCACCGCCTTGCGGTAGCCGGAGCGCTTGCCCATATACTGACCGCGACGCTTCGGCTTGCCCGGCATGTTGATCACCTGGACACGCTCGACGTTAACCTCGAAGATGGCCTCGACGGCCGCCTTGATCTGGGCCTTGGTTGCCTCGCGCTCGACGCGGAAGGTGTACTGATTGGCTGCGCCGGTCGCCGTGTAGCTCTTTTCGGTTACCACGGGCTGACGCAGGATATTGAAATGATTGATGTTCGCACTCATGCCAGACGCTCCTCAAGCTTGTCGACGGCAGCCTCGGTCAGAATCACCTTCTTGCTCTTCAGCAGATCGTGCAGATTCACCTGACCGTCCAGGACAACCTTCGTATTCGGGATATTGCGGCTGGACAGCTCAACCTCGCGATTGGCTTCGGCCAGCACGATCAGACCGGAGGGAGCCTCCAGCGCGCCGAGCACCTCGGCAAATGCCTTGGTCTTGACCTCGCTCAGTTCCAGCTTGTTGACGACCGTCAGCTTGCCCTCGCGCACGGCATCGGACAGCGCGATGCACAGCGCCTTGCGACGCTCCTTCCGGTTCACGCGCGTCGTATACTCGCTCGGCGTCGGACCGTGCGCGATCGCGCCGTGACGCATCTGGGTGGCGCGGATCGTACCCTGACGGGCGCGTCCGGTGCCTTTCTGCTTGAACGGCTTCTTGCCGCCGCCGGAAACCGCACTGCGGTTCTTGGTGTTGCGGGTACCGGCACGCTGGGCCGAGGCCAGCGCGGTGTACACGCGATGCACGTAACCGGCGTCCGACTCCAGACCGAAGACAGCCGGGTTCAGCTCCCGCTTGCCGACAGCCTTGTTGCTCTGATCAACGATGGTAATCTGCGCCATCTTATGCTCCCTTCACGGCCGGACGCAGTTCAACCAGCCCGTTGCGCGGACCCGGCACTGCACCCTTGACCAGAATACGATTTTCCTCTGCATCGACGCGCACCACTTCCAGATTCTGGGTGGTCTTGCGCACGTTGCCGTAGTGACCCGGCATCT
>JAJRVH010000182.1 GCA_021545625.1 Zetaproteobacteria bacterium | reverse complement strand
CAGGGCGGGCAGCATGCCGATGGCCTGATCGCTGTGCGCGATGATGGCCTGTTCCTCGTTGTTCGAGCCGGCGATCAGCGAGGCCCCCGGCGCGCGGGCATGGGCATCGCCGAGCACGGCCCCGGCGAATACATGCCGGGTGCCGCGGCTGGCTTCCTTGTCGATGGCCAGAATGCGGGCATCCGGGCCGCCCAGTACCTTCCAGTTGGTGATCCGGCCGCGATAGATGTCGGCGATCTGTTCCAGCGACAGATGTGTGACGCCGTCGAGATAGACGGCCCTGGAAACCACGACTGCGACCGCGTCGCGGGCGATGACGATATCATCCACCCTGCCGGCCAGGCGCGCCGCCTCCCCCGGCGCAATTTCGCGCGAAGCCATGCCGATGTTGGCCGTGTCCTGAATCATGGCCGCGATGCCGACGCCCGAGCCGCCGCCGGACACGGTAATCGTGATGTCGGGGTGCAGCCTGTGATAGGCCGTCGCGGCACTGGAGATAATCGGCAATACCGTCGTGGAGCCGACGGCATGGATGGTTTCGCCCGCCTGCAGGCTGCCCGCGCCGAGCAGCATCAGGGAGGCCAGCAGACGCATGCCGGATATCATGTTCATGGTTGTTTTCCTCCGTGGCAGTGAGCTCGGAGGCTGTGTCGCGCATGAACGGGATGATCTTACAATGTTCAGAACATCTGCATGTCGTGCAGCGTGCCGTGCTGCGTCGCCAGCATGCCGACCAGAATGGCCAGCACCGCGACGCTGAGCATCAGCACGATCATCGGCACGATCAGGATCAGCAGGGCCGTGCCGCTGCCGATGCCGGCATAGCGGGTCAGTCCGAACCATTCGAGTATCAGCGACCAGATACCGATGACCACGTTTAGCACCGGCACCCAGGCCAGCAGCGCCGGCGCATTGGCATAGGCGCAGATATGAAAGGCATCGACGGTGCTCAGTTCGCGCCCGGCAAACAGACGCACGGCCCAGCCCAGATACCAGGCCCACAGCCAGGTGCCGGCCAGCATGACCAGCCACAGCAGCGGCGCCAGAAACAGGGCCATGCCGAGGCTCATCATGGTCCAGACGAATAGCGGCACGGCCAGCGTGATGCTCAGAAACCAGACGGCATTGCTGTAGCCAGTCGCCCGGGGCATCTGCGCGAAGAATATGCCGGGGCTTACGGCCAGATGCCGGAGCGCCGCCGCGAAGGATTCGACGGGCCGGGCGGATTCGAAATAGTCGCTCATGCCTTTTCCGTCCCGTCGTGCGGTACGGTGACGACGACGGTGCACGGCGCATGCCGGATGACGCGTTCGGCCGTCGAGCCGATCAGCAGATGCTCAAGGAAACCGGCATGGCCATGGCGGCCGATAACGATCATGTCCGCGTGCATCTCCCTGGCCGCCTCGCAGATCGCAATGGCGGGAGAGCACATCTCCTCGATGATCCTCGGGAAGATCGTCACGCCGTTGCGCGCCCGTTCGGCCTGCTTTTCCAGGCGTTCAAGCGCGCCCTGACGACGCACTGCGGAGATGTCCTCCACCGGCATGCTGAGCATATTGTCGCTGTCGTAGACCATGAACGGCTCCATGACATGCAGCAGATGAATCTCAGCCTGGAAGGCGTGCGCCAGCTCCATCGCCCGCCGCAGCGCCTCGTCCGACTGTCCGGAAAAGTCCGTTGCCACGATGATTTTTCCATGCCTGATCATGTTGCACCTCCGTGACGCTTCCTCAGTGTTATTGATAGCAGCTTTGGGCGGTTTTGACGACTTGCCGGCCGTTGCGGCATGGCCAATCGCCGGCCAGCTGATAAGCTGGGCTTCGACCATCGACCGGAGGTGTTGCGATGAAAGGGTTCTTTTCCGCACTGTTTGGCTGGCTGGACCGCATTCGGCGTCTGTTCTTCAATGCGCTGTTCCTGCTGCTGGTGCTGCTGATCGCGGTGGCGCTGTTCTCCGGGCGGCAGGGATTGCCGGATCGGGTCGCGCTGGTGATCGATCCGGCCGGCCCGGTTGTCGAGGAAACCGAGTTTCCGGTGCCGGGGGCCCTGCCGTTGCAGCTGGGGCTGGCCGCACCGCAGCAGACGGTCCTGCATGATCTGCTGCGCAGCATTGAGCATGCCGCGCAGGATGACCATATCCGCGTGCTGGTTCTGCGGCTGGAAAAGATGCAGCGGGTGCCGCTGGAGCGGCTGCAGGCCATTCGCCGTGCTATCGGCCGTTTCCGGGCTTCGGGCAAGCCGGTGATCGCGGCTGGTGCCTACTACTCGCAGTCGCAGTATTATCTGGCGGCAGCGGCCGACAGGGTGTTTCTGGCCCCGATGGGCGTCGTGGCGCTGGAGGGCTTCAGCATCTACCGCAACTATTTCAGGGATGCGCTGGCCTCGCTGCATGTGAATCTGCGCCTGTTCCGGGCCGGCAGGTATAAAGCCGCGGCCGAGCCGCTGGTGCGCAACGATATGTCGGCCGAGGACCGGGCCGCCAATCAGGCGCTGCTCGACGTGCTGTGGGCGGCCTATAAGCAGGACATTGCCGCGATGCGCGGCATCAAGCCCGAGCGGCTGCAGCAATTGCTCGATCATCCGTCGCGCTTTCTGGCCGAGCATCACGGCAGCCTGGCCGAACTGGCCAGAGCCGAGGGCCTGGTTGACGAACTCAGCGATCGCACGGGTGTCGAGCGGGCGATTGCCGAAGTCCTGGGCGTTACGACGGACGATTATCCTTCGATCAGCTATCGCGATTACCGGCGCATGATCGACGACGGTCGGCCGGGCGCGCGGCGCATCGGTATCATCACGGCCAGTGGCATGATCCTCGACGGCGAACAGCCGCCGGGCACGGTCGGCGATGCGAATATGGCTGAAATGCTGGCCCGCGCGCGCAACGATGAACATATCAGGGCCGTGGTTCTGCGCATCGACAGCCCCGGCGGCAGCGCGGCGGCCTCCGAGGCGATCCGTTCGGAAATCGCGCGCCTGCAACAGGCTGGCAAGAAGGTCGTCGTGTCGATGGGCAGCATGGCGGCTTCCGGCGGCTACTGGATGGCGGCGGGAGCCGATCAGATCTGGGCATCGCCGACGACGATCACCGGCTCGATCGGCGCATTCGGCATGCTGGCCGATATCGAGGAGGGCCTGAAGCGGCTCGGCATCCATACCGACGGCCTTGGCACGACCCGTATTGCCGGCGGCATACGACCGGACCGGCGCCTGCCCGACGAGCTGGCCCGGGTGATGCAGCTGTCGATTCAGGATGTATACCGGCGGTTCCTGAAAGTCGTTGCCGAGGGACGCAGGCTGCCCGAGACCAGGGTCGCGGAGCTTGCCGAGGGTCGGGTCTGGAGCGGCGCGGATGCGAAGCGTCTGGGGCTGGTCGATGAACTGGGTGGCCTGGACGAGGCCGTGCAGGCGGCCGCGAAACTGGCCGGCATCGGGGACGATTTCAGCACGGTGCGCATCAAGCGTCGGCAGAAGCTGGGCGAGCTGCTGTTGCAGCGTCTGTTCGGCAGCAGCGACGCGTGGCTGGGGATGGCCGGCGTCTTGCCGGGTCTGGGCGGCCCGTCGCTTGCCGCCTGGATCGATATGCTGCGCCATGGCGGTGTCTGGGCCGTTTGCGGGCTGAAGGTGGAGTGATCGGGTTCATGTCATTCCGAAGCCATGGAAATGCGGGCATTCCACAGAAAGGCCGGCAGGCCGCAGGCAAACAGCGCCAGCACCACGCTCGACGATGGCGGCAGGTCGAGATGCTCGGCCGCTGTCACGCCCAGCAGCGCGCCGGACACGGCCACCAACAGCGCCAGCCAGACAGGCCCGTTCGCATCGCCCCGCCATGCGGCCAGCGCCGGCAACAGCAGCATGCCGAAGACCAGCACGATGCCCACCGCGTGAATGGCCGGCACCACCGCCAATGCCAGCGCCAGATAGAACATGGTCCGCTGCGTATAGCTATCGTTGCCGGCGAAGCGCAGCAGGAGCACGGCCAGCGCTCCCAGTGCGCCCAGCACTGCCAGGTCGCCATAGCCGGCTCCCAGCAGGGAGCCGAACATCAGATCGGTCATATGTCCTTCGGCATGCGGCAGTTGCGTTAATATAACCATGCCGGCCGCAGCCGCCACGGCATACATCGCGCCCATCACCGCCTCCTTCGGCAGCCTTGAGGCATAGGGCAGGGCGGCAAAGGCAAGTATGGCCAGCAGCGTGATGCAGCCGGCCCACAACGGACCGGAACTGTCGGTGGCCAGGCCGATGGCATAGCCGGTGGCGGCGAACTGCGCCAGCGCCAGATCAACAAACACAATGCGCCGCTCCAGTACCCGCCGTCCCAGCAAGGGCATGATGACCGCAAGCATCAGGCATGCAAGCAGGCTGGTCAGCAGAAACATCACTGTCCGCCTGCGGCAATCAGCTCAAACATGCCGATATAGCCTGCGAAGCCTTCCCCCTTGACGGCATCCGGCATGATCCGACACGGGGTGTGAGCCAGGCTGCATAACTTTCTGGTGATGGGGCCGTCATGATACGGTTCCAGCCAGACGCCCTTGACCCCGGTTTGCCCGATCGTGCCGACCAGCGCGTCGAGATGGGACGTAGAGGGTTCGATGCCCGGTTTCGGCTCCACGAAGCCGGTCACCTGCAGGGAAAAACGCCGTGTCAGATACAGGTAGGAATCGTGGTAGCTGACCAGAGGACTCATGGCCTGAAGCGATGCCCGCCAGGCCGGCAGGCGCGCATGGACCTGCTTGGCAAAGTTTGCGGCATGCTGGCGGTAATCGTTGGCGTGAGGCGGATTAAGCTGCGATAAACGTTCTGCAATTGCGTTGGCCAGGCGCACGCCGTTGAGCGGGTCCATCCACCAGTGAGGATTGCCATCGGGATGAATATCGCCCAGCGCCCGGGTGATTTTCCCCTGTGGTTTGCCGAGTACCCGCGTCAGCACGCTTCTGGCGTCCAGATAGCCCCGGCCGCCGGGACGGATCACATCGTTGCGCGAAGCCTCGATCAGCGGCGGCAGCCAGCCGATTTCCAGGCCGAGGCCGGCTGCCACGAGCAGGTCGGCGCGCGCCAGATGCCGCGCCAGCGTCGGCTTGGGCGGCACGAAATGCGGATCCTGTCCGACATGGGCCAGCACCTTCACTTCGGCGAACTCACCGGCCACGCCCCGGGCGATCTGGCCCAGTGCCGGCAGGCTGGCGACAATGTGCAGTTCTTTCGCGTGGGCGATGCCCTGCCCGCCCAGCAGCAGGACAAGCCATAGCAGTGTTTGCAAGCGTTTCATCATGGCCTCCTAATAGCTGTGCGGGCGATGTGGCCCGATGGCCACGACCCAGCGGAAAAATGCCTCGCTGGCGTTCTGGCCGGCGGCGATGTTGAGATTTGCCGCCGTCTGCGCGAGCGCATGACGGGTATGTTTGTATTGCAGCGTGATGTTCTGGAACTCGCTGATCTTCCAGCCGATGCCCGTGCTCCAGGCCGATTCGGTGCCGGCCCCGCCGTTCATATGGCTGTAATCGTAACGTGCAAAGGCCAGCCAGTTGCGGTTGAAGTCGTATTCGCCGAGCAGGTAGGCGCCATCGGTCACCGTGCGGACAGGATTGCCGCCCCGATCGATGCGACTGCGGTTCCATTCGCCCTGCAGGGTCCAGCCGCTGCGATCGAGGCGGGCGTTTTTCAGCGCGACATGGCCGCCGAGGATGTCCGTGCGGCTGCCGCCCGCGATGCCGTTGTCTCCGTTAATATAGGTTGTGCCCAGTTCCAGCGTCGCCGTGTCACTGACATCCCACATGCCGGTCCAGCGCGCCATGCCGCCGAAGCGATTGGTACCTGTCGGGTCAAAGGCCACGTCGTTGGCGTTCCGGAAGAAGCCGAGCAGCAGCGAATGCGCCGAATCGCCGACATACCACGGGCGATCGATGAACATGCCCTCGCCCGTGAATTTCTCGGCTCCGAACAGATTGACCAGCCCGTTGGGCGTATCGGCATAGACCAGCGCATGCGGATGCACCTCGTTGACGCGGCCAAGCGGAATGAACTTGCGGCCGGCGCGCAGGCGCAGGGCTGCTGGCAGCCTGCTGGTCAGATACCCTTCCTCCACCGCCATGCCGCCATTGGCCGCCGTGACCGTCACGTCCAGGCGGGTATGGGCATCGACGGCCGCCCCGAAAACGAATTCGCCTTCCGACAGGGGCAGGAAGCTGGTGGTTCGGATGCCACCACCCTGCATGGATGAGCCGGCAAAGGTGCCGATCACCGATATGGACGGATTGCCGGTATTCTCCGCCGCGCTGGCAGCCGCAGGCTGCGTGTTGCCGGCGTTTGCCATGTCGGTGACGGATGGCGTTTGCCGTTGTTTTTCCAGCGCCTCCACGCGCTGCATGAGCATCCGGATTTGTTCTTTTAATGCGTCTGTTTCGTTGGTTTGCGCTGCATGTGCGGGCAGGGCCAGCAGCAGGCATGGCAGTAGCCATGGCAGGATTCGTATATGCATGATTTCTCCACGGTATTTTCCATGGCCATGCGGCCATGTCGTTTATCTGAATGTGATAAGGGGGGAAATCAGGCGAACGGGGGTGCGCGAATGGAGATCCTGTCTGCGCAGGAGGAGGGTGTATTGTCAGTCCGTCGGGTTTCGGCGGTCCGGAAAAGTTGCAGCGTCACGGCCTGGACAGTTGCCTGAAGGGCAAAGCCATGCGCAACGAATTCTTCCAGGGAGCATACCGCGCATTGGGCCGGCTGTTGCCAGCCATTGTCGTGCTGGTGAAGGTCGACCGCCGCCCACATGGCTCCCAGCATGGCCAGGAAGGCCATCATGAAACGCATACGGATCCGTGTCGGGAAAACAGCCATGATGCGGATTGTTGCGCACCTCAGGCGAAGGTCAAGCCGGGGGGGGGATTCAAATAAAAAGGGCAGCTCGCAAGAGCTGCCCTTTTCACTGACACATCGGAGGCGATGGCCGGTCTGATTACATCATGCCGCCCATGCCACCCATGCCGCCCATGTCTCCCCCGGCCGCCGGAGCAGCCTCCTCCTTCGGAACCTCGGCGACCATCGCCTCGGTGGTGATCAGCAGGCCGGCAATCGACGCGGCGTGCTGCAGTGCGGTGCGGGTCACCTTGGTCGGGTCGATGACGCCCATCTTGATCAGGTCGCCATACTCCTCGGTCGCGGCATTGTAGCCGAAGGAGGCTTCCTTGCTGGCAGCCACTTCGTTGACGACCACGGAGGCTTCGCCGCCACCGTTGGTGACGATCTGGCGCAGCGGCTCCTCGACCGCGCGGCGCAGGATGGCGATACCGCGGTCCTGATCCGGGTTGTCGCCGGTCAGGCCTTCCAGCGCCGTGCGGGCGCGGATCAGCGCCACGCCGCCACCGGCCACGATGCCTTCCTCGACGGCGGCACGGGTGGCGTGCAGGGCATCGTCCACGCGGTCCTTCTTCTCCTTCATGGCCACTTCGGTCGCGGCACCGACCTTGATCACGGCCACGCCGCCAGCCAGCTTGGCCAGACGCTCCTGCAGCTTCTCCTTGTCATAATCGGAGGTGGTTTCCTCGATCTGCTTGCGGATCTGATGCACGCGAGCCTCGATATCGGTCTTGGCGCCGGCGCCGTCGACGATGGTCGTGGCATCCTTGGTGATCTTCACCGTGCCAGCCGTGCCGAGGTCGTCGATGGTCACGTTCTCCAGCTTCAGGCCGAGGTCCTCGGAGATGACCTTGCCGCCGGTCAGGATGGCCATGTCTTCCAGCATGGCCTTGCGGCGGTCGCCGAAGCCGGGCGCCTTGACCGCGGCCACGTTGACCACGCCGCGCACCTTGTTGACCACCAGCGTCGCCAGTGCCTCGCCCTCGATGTCCTCGGCAATGATCAGCAGCGGCTTGCCGGAACGGGCAACGTTCTCAAGCAGCGGCAGCAGGTCGCGCATGTTGGAGATCTTCTTCTCGAACAGCAGGATGTACGGATTCTCGATGACCGCTTCCATGCGTTCGGTGTCGGTTACGAAGTACGGCGACAGGTAGCCGCGGTCGAACTGCATGCCCTCGACGACATCCAGCTCGGTTTCCAGGCCCTTGGCCTCCTCGACCGTGATCACGCCTTCCTTGCCGACCTTGTCCATGGCCTCGGCGATGATCTCGCCGATCTCGGAGTCGCCGTTGGCGGAGATGCTGCCCACCTGGGCGATCTCTTCCTTGTTCTTCACGTCGCGGGACAGCTTGCCCAGCTCGGCCACGACCGTGTCGACGGCCTTGTCGATGCCGCGCTTCAGGTCCATCGGGTTCATGCCCGCGGCCACGGCCTTGATGCCTTCCTTGGCGATGGACTGGGCCAGCACGGTCGCGGTCGTCGTACCGTCACCGGCCACATCGGCAGTCTTGGAGGCCACTTCCTTGACCATCTGCGCACCCATGTTCTCGAACTTGTCGGTCAGTTCGATTTCCTTGGCCACGGATACGCCGTCCTTGGTGATGTTCGGCGCGCCCCAGGATTTTTCGAGCACCACGTTGCGCCCCTTCGGGCCCAGCGTGACCTTGACGGCTTCAGCCAGCTTGTTTACGCCCGCCATCATCTGGGCGCGGGCGTCTTCTCCGAAATGAATGTCTTTTGCAGCCATTCTTGTTCTCCTTTTGTGTTTGCTTGAATCTTGGGCCGGCCCGGGGCCGGCGGTTCAGGTTGTTCGGTGTCCGATCAGCTCTCGATTACGCCGAGGATGTCATCCTCGCGCATGATCAGGAACGTTTCGCCGTCCAGCTTGATTTCGGTGCCGGCATAGGTCGAGAAGATCACCGTGTCACCGGCCTTGACGTCCAAGGCGCGGACTTCGCCGTTCTCAAGGATTTTGCCGTTGCCGGCCGCGATGATCTTTCCCTGAATCGGCTTTTCCTTGGCCGTATCCGGGATGATGATGCCTCCGGCGGATTTTTCTTCCTCGTCCAGACGACGGACGATTACACGATCATGTAAAGGACGAACCTTTGTAGTCATCGTTGCTACTCCTTGGATATGTTTTGGAAACTGTTTTATAGGGACCGGTTTTCACCGGTTCAACCCCCTGCCGGAAAGTTTTTGGCACTCCCGGCGAGGGAGTGCTAATGGTGGGAAAGATCGCCTCCCTGTCAACCGTGCGCGTTCAGTTTCCGCCGGGCTCTTTCTCCTCGCCGGCAATGAAGACATGCGTGCGGGTCGGGCAGTCCAGCCCCTCGGTCGGCAGCTGTGCCTCCAGCCGGGCAACCTCGTCCCGCCGGCCCCGGGTCTGCGGATGCTTGGCAATCAGGAAGGAGCAGATATCGCAGTACTCCTCGATCGAGATGTCGTAACTGCCGATCCGGCGGCCGACGGCGATGATCTCTTCCTTGTCCATGCCGATCAGCGGTGGCAACAGCGGTAGCGGGCTGGCGTCGTAGATGGCGTTGATGTTTTCCAGCGTCTGGCTGGCGACCTGTCCCAGCGAGTCGCCGGTGACCAGCGCCCGCGCGTTTTCGTCGGCGGCGATCAGGCCGGCCGTGCGTATCATATGGCGCTTGTAGATAATCATCCGGTAATCGGCCGGCACATGCGCGATCGCATGGCGCTGGAACTCCTCCAGGTCGATCAGATAGAGCTTCGTGTAGCCCTGATAGCGCGACAGCAGCCGGGCCAGGTCCCTGATCTTGGCGAAATCGCGGTTGATGCTGCTGTTATACAGATGCACGAGCACGACGCTCATGCCGCGCTTCATCATCGTATAGGCGGCGACCGGCGAATCGATGCCGCCGGACAGCAGCACCACGCCCTTGCCCGACGAACCGACCGGCAGGCCACCGATGCCCCGGCGGCGGTCGGTATAGATATAGACGCAATCGCGCGTGAGCTCGACATGCACCTCGATCTCGGCATGGCTGAGATCGACGACAAGTCCCAGCTGGTTCTTCAGATAGCCTCCGATTTCCAGATTCAGTTCGGGGCTGGTCATCGGGAAACGCTTGTCGCCGCGTCGCGCCGAGACGCGGAAGCGGTGTCCGGCCACCTGGCCATCGGTATCGCCGAAGGCCTCGCGCACGGCCTGCACGGCCACGACCCGCATCGAGTCGATATCCCGCTCGGCCCGGTGCACCAGCGAGAAATTGCGCACGCCGGGAATCAGCGCCAGGTAGTCGAGCAGGGCCTCGTCGACCTGTTCGAACTCGAGCAGCATGCGTCCGTATTCGCGCTTCAGCGAGGCCGGCCGGAGCAGGCGCTTGATATTGTCGCCGAGTTTTTTCTCGAACTTGCCGCGGTTCCTGCCCTTGAGCGACAGTTCTCCGAAATGGATCAGAATATGTTTCATGGCCGCGCAAGCTAGCGGCGATGGCGCGTCAGGGTAAGGGATTCGGTGACGGCAGCTTGCGCGCCAGGCTCAGGCCGTCGGCGACGGGCAGCATCACCATCTCGACCCGGCTGTCGCGGTGCAGGGCATCATTGAAGGCGCGGATGGCCCGGGTGTCGGCATCCTGCCTGTCCGGATCGGCCACCGCCCCACCCCACAGCGTGTTGTCGATGGCGATCAGGCCGCCCGGCCGGATGAGCCCGAGCACGCCCTCGAAATAGTCCCGATAATGGATCTTGTCGGCGTCGATGAAGGCGAAATCGAAGCTTTCGGCCGCGCCGTCGGCATGCAGCATGCGTAGCGTATCCAGCGCCGGGCGCAGATGCAGATGCACCCTGTCCCCGACGCCGGCTTCCTCCCAGAAGCGCCGGGCGACGAAGGTCCAGCGCTCGGAGATGTCGCAGCTGTGCACCTCGCCGTCATCGGGCAGGGCCAGCGCCATCCACAGCGTGGCATAGCCGGTGTAGGTGCCGATTTCGAGCACGCGCGCGGCATGCATCAACTTCAGCAGCATGGCCATGAACTGGCCCTGTTCGGGGGCCGAGCGCATGACGGCCATCTCTTCCCGTTCGGTCGCCTCGCGCAGCCGTGCCAGCACCGGAGGCTCGCGCAGGCCGAGGCCGAGCAGGTAGTCGTACAGGCGGGCATCCAGCCCCAGCGTTTTATTCGCCATAGCCGCTTTCGAGTTCGGCCAGGCGCCGTGCCGCCCGGTCCAGTTCGTTCTCGCTGAAGACCGAGATGCCGTGCCGGGCCAGCAGGCGCGCGGTGACGCCCGGGCCTTTGATCTTGCGGCGCCGGAAGCTGCCGTTGTTGACGCGGTTTACGCCGCAGGAAGGGCTGCCTTCCTTGAGCACCGCGACCTTGACCCGGTGCTTCCAGCAGGCGGCGAGGGCGGCCTCGGCGCCGTCGATGAAGGCATCGGTCACATCCGCGCCGTTCTCGCGCAGCACCCTGGACTCGCCGCGCAGCACAGCCTCGGCGTCGCCGCCCTCGATTTCGGCCGGCGGTCTCGGAGTCGGCAGGCCGCCGGCCGTTTCCGGGCACAGCGGTACGATGCGGCCCTCCGCGGTCCAGCGATCGAGGATGCCGTGTGCGGCGCAGTCACCGCCGTCATAGCGGACCTTTTCGCCGAGCAGGCATGAGGAAACGAGCACCTTCTGCATGCAGTCAGCCTAGTGGCGTCAAAAGCGATAATAAAGGGGCTTTGCCTCAATGACGCTTGCGATAGGTGCCGACAAGCCGCGCTTCGGTCAGCACATGCCCCTGCATGGCTTGCAGCAATTGTTCCCGGTCCGGTCTGTCGAGGCCGGCCAGCCGGCCGTCGAGGGCAAAGAGGCGGAAGAAATAGCGGTGTCGTCCAATCGGCGGACATGGACCGCCGTAGGCTGCGCGTTGCCAGTCGTTAAGGCCGGTCCCGGTGCCGGCCGGGGTTTCATAAAGCGCGCCGGCTCTTTATGCTGGGGTCCTCGGGGAGGTAGGGCTTATGTATATCGGCGTACATCCGTTTCTTCGGCGTTTGCATATCTGGATCGGCCTGTTGCTGTTGCTGCCGCTCACCGGCATTGCGCTGACGGCCGTACTGCTGGCGCACGACAGGGATCTCGGGCTCGGGGACATCGTGATCGAAAGCGACTGGCTGCCGCAGGAGTGGCTGCGTGCGACCGCGAAAGCGCCGGCGGTGCGCGCCTGGCTGGTCATCGGCGAGGGCGACGCGCTGATCGGCACGAAGCGCGGCCTTTATGCGATGGGTGGCGGCCGGTTGCAGCCGGTGGCCGGGTTGCCGCCGTTGGATGTGCGGGCCCTGCGAGGGTGGCAGGGCGAGGTGTTTGTCGCGGCCAGGCAGGGGCTGTGGCTGTCGGCGCACGGACGCTGGCACAGGCTGTATCAGGGCGATGCGCATGGCATCAATGTCGATGACGAAGGCAATCTCTATCTGGCTGCGCATCGCGCTGCGCTGGTCAGCCGTGACGGCGGTGCCAGCTGGCAGCCGCTGGAGGGCGTGCGGGCGGGTCTTGCGGAGCTCGAAGCCGGCGGCCCCCTGAAGTTGAAACAGCTGGTCAGGGAGCTGCACAGCGGCCGCCTGATTGTCGGCCGGCAGCGGGAATGGATCTGGATCGATGCGGTCAGCGGCCTGCTGCTGCTGACGGCGCTGATCGGCGTATATCGCTGGCGCAAGCAGCGCAACCCCTACTGACGTCGCAGCAGGGTCTCGACGGCCCGCAAATCCGGCAGGGCCGCGCGCGCGCCGAGCCGGGTGCAGGTCAGTGCCCCTGTCGCCGAGGCCAGCCGCAGCGTCTGCTGCCAGTCCGTGCCGCGGGCCATGGCCAGCGCCAGCGCGCCGTGAAAGGCATCGCCGGCTCCGGTCGAATCGACAGCCTGCACGCCGAAGGCCGGCAGTGTCCCGCGTTCTCCGTCGCGGGCCCAGAGCAGTCCCCTCTCCCCCAGCGTGATGACGACACAGGCATTGACGCCAAGCAGCCGGTCGAGTGCCTTTTCCATATCCGTTTCACCGCTCCATTGGCGGGCGAACTTTTCCGATGCGGCCAGCACATCGACGACCGGGGCCAGTCGCCGCGTGCCGGTATGCACGGAGCCGGCATCGAGTACGGTCGGGACGCCGGCCTTTCCTGCCTGATGGCACAGAGCTTCGGAGACAAGCGGTTCGTGGCCGTCGAACAGCATCGCCTTCGGCATCGCGGGCCGGAGCACATCGGCCGGCAGATGCGGCGTCCGGCCCCTGAAATTGACGACGCTGCGCGCGCCATCCGGCTTGGCCAGAATCTGCGAAACCGGCGTCGGATGCCCGCCGCGCACGACCGGAGAGACGTCCACGCCCTCGCGCCGCAACTCCGCCAGATGCGCGTCGCCGAAGATGTCGCGGCCGAGATAGCCGCAGAACGCCGCGCTGCCGCCAAGGCGGGCGATTTGCACGGCTGCGTTGGCGGCCGGTCCGCCGCCGGCCAGATCGAGGGCATCGGCCTGCATCTTTTCATCGGCCGAGGGATGGCGCGTTACGGCCATCGTGATGTCGAAGGCCGCATGTCCGACGCATAATACGTCCGTCATCAGTAGAATCGCTGCACGGGACAACAGTCCGTGGCGCCGCAATGCGGGCAGCGGGACGCAACCCGTTCATCGAACCTGAATGACGTATTGCACCGCCTGCAGCGGTAAAGGATTTCCATGGCTACAGCTTAATGCAAAAAAAGCATGTCACAATATCGCCATACCGGATGTTGTCAGGAGTAAAGGGGACTGATTGCACAAAGGGCGCTAACGCAAAAGGGAGACGCGACATTGGGTCGCGTCTCCCTTTGTGCTGGTGCCGAAGGCCGGACTCGAACCGGCACGGGTTTCCCCACCACCCCCTCAAGATGGCGTGTCTACCAATTCCACCACTTCGGCATTGGCGGCGGGATGTATTGCCCCGCCGGCAATGGTTGTTTACTCGGCCGCTGGCAGCGTATCGACCGGCGCGTCGCTTTTCAGCTTCGACGGATCGAAGCCCTGCGGCTGTTCGGCCGGCACCTGTTGCGCGGGCAGCTGCGCATGGTCGATCACCGATCCTGCCTGCTGCTGCGAGAAAAAGGCCAGCGTCAGGCTGGTCAGCATGAACGTGGCGGCCAGGCCGCCGGTCAGCTTGCCCAGGAAGGAACCGGAGCCACGGCTTCCGAACAGCGTCTGCGCGCCCCCGCCGCCGAAGGATACGCCCATATCAGCGCCCTGACCTCGCTGGATCAGCACCACACCGATCAGCAGCAGCGCGACAATCACGTGCACGACAATAATAATCGTTGTCATTTAGTCTATTCTCCTCAGCCCACCGCGCGTGCGGCAGCTTCTACAATCTGCATGAACGAATCAGCCTTCAGGCTGGCGCCGCCCACCAGCGCCCCTTCCACGCCTTCGCAGGCCATCAGCGCCTCGGCGTTGCCCGGGTTCACCGAGCCGCCGTACAGCACGCGGCAGTCGCGGCCCAGGCGGGCGAGTTCCTCGTGCACGAAGGCGTGCGTTTCGACGACCTGTTCCGGCGTTGCGGTCTTGCCGGTGCCGATGGCCCAGACCGGCTCGTAGGCAACGGTCAGCGGCTTGTCGCCTTCCACGCCCTCGAGGATGGACAGCTGCTCGCGCAGCACCTCGTTCGTGCGTCCCGCCTCGCGCTCTTCCAGATGCTCGCCGATGCACAGGATCGGCTCCAGCCCCGCCTTCCAGGAGGCCTGCAGCTTTTTCAGTATCAGTGCATTGTCCTCGTGGATGATATCGCGGCGCTCGGAATGACCGAGAATCACGTAATGGCATCCCGCGTCGCGCAGCATCATCGGCGAGATCGAGCCGGTAAATGCGCCCTTTTCCTCGAAATAGACGCTCTGCGCGCCCAGTCGTACATTCTTCTCGCTGAGCGGCTTGCTCATCGGGTAGAGCAGCGTAAACGGCGGCATCAGCGCGATTTCCACATGCTCCGGAGCCGGGTTTTCACGCAGTTCGCGGACATAGGCCATCGCCTCGTCGAGCAGGCCGTTCATCTTCCAGTTGCCTGCAACCAGACAGCGCGTATCGCTACTCATGAAAACCTCCTCGAAACCCTGCCTTTGCCACGGCGCCGCGTAATGCCTGCTGCGACGCGGCCGGACAAACGGGCTCGGAATTGTAGGAAAAAACCCTCCCGAGGCAAGGGAAAAAGCGAAACCTCGCCTTTGCGGCCCGGACGACTAGCGTTGGCCGCATCATGCAAGCATATGATCAAACCGCCAAGAAGGCGCTGGGCCAGCATTTTCTGAGGGACCGGCAGGCCATCCGCCGCATCGCCGCCGCCGTTCCCGAAGGGGTGTCGGTCATCGAGATCGGTCCCGGTCCCGGGGCGATCACCGAGGCGCTGCTGGCGCGCGCCGGTCGACTGACGCTCATCGAAATGGACGACCGCTTCGCCGCTCACTGGCAGCGGCGCGCCGAAGAGGACGCACGCCTGTCGGTCATTCATGGCGATGTGATGCGGGAACTGGAGACGGCAGCCGCGAATATCCGCCCGGACTGGATCGCCGGCAACCTGCCCTACAACCTGAGCGGGCCGCTGACCGCGAAGCTGGCCGGCCTGGATCTGCCGGGCGGCATGGTGCTGATGTACCAGCGCGAGGTGGCCGAGCGCATTGCGGCTGCGCCGGGCAGCAAGGTTTACGGCGGTCTGTCGGTGCTGGTGCGTCATCATTACGAGGTCAGGCGGCTGCTGACGTTGCCGCCTGGCGCCTTCGTGCCGCCGCCCAGGGTGCATTCGGCGGTGATCCTGCTGACGCCGCACCGGCGTGTGCCGCCGTGCGCCTACGCCGATCTGCAGCAGATCGTGCGCAAGGGCTTCGCTCACCGGCGCAAGACGATCGCCAACAATTTCAGGGGCGTGTTGACGGCCGGCCGCTTCGAGGCCATCGGTATCGACCCGGGCATGCGCCCCGAGCAGCTGGATTACGCGGCCTGGACACGCATCGCCGCCGAGCTCAGCCGTTGATGCGGTAGATCGGCTCCACGTCGTCGGTGCTGGTCTTGCTGACATTCAGATCGCGCAGGATGCCGTCCTTCAGCCGGTAGATCCAGCCGTGCAGCGTCAGCCGCTGGCCGCGCGCCCAGGCGTTCTGGACGATGCGGGTATGGCTGAGATTCTCGACCTGACGGATGACGTTGTATTCGCACAGCTTGTCGAAACGCGCCCGTTCGGGGCTGCCGGTCAGCTCGTCGCGATGCAGGGTATAGATATCGCGGATGCTGCGGATCCAGTTGTCGACGATGCCGAAGTGCTGTGGCTCCATCGCTGCATGCACGCCGCCGCAGTCGTAGTGGCCGGAAACGATAATATGTTCGACGCCGAGCACGTCGACCGCGTACTGCACAGCCGACAGCGTGTTCAGGTCGGTATGCACGACCTGGTTGGCCACGTTGCGGTGCACGAAGACCT
>JAJRVH010000181.1 GCA_021545625.1 Zetaproteobacteria bacterium | reverse complement strand
GGCGTGCCGGTGCCGGGAAAGCAGGCCGGATCGAACACGTCCAGATCGACAGTCAGATACACGGGCCGCTCACCGATCCAGTCCCGCAGCGCCTGCAGGTCCCCGTCACGAAAGGTGGTCAGCGTGCCGTGCTCACGCATCAGCCGGTATTCGTCGCGCGTGCCGGAGCGGATACCGATCTGGCGGATATTCTGCTGGCCGAGAAATTCCGAAACCCGACGCATCACGCAGGCGTGCGAAAGGCGCACGCCGAGATAGTCCCGGCGCTGATCGGCATGCGCATCGAGCTGCACGACGACCAGATCGGCATGGCGTTCGCTCACCGCCTCGATCGCCGGCAGGCTGACCAGGTGCTCGCCGCCCAGCACGAACGGCATCGCGCCGTCGTTCAGGACATCGTCGACCGCCTCGCGGATGATCGCCAGCGTGCCCGCGACATCGCCCATCGGCAGATCCAGGTCGCCGCCGTCGGCATAGGCCACTGCCTCGAGATCCCGCTCCAGCACCGGCGACCAGGTCTCGATACCATCGGATGCGTCGCGGATCGCGGCCGGCCCGAAACGCGCCCCCGGCCGAAACGAAACCGTTCCGTCGAACGGCGCGCCGATAACGCGGATATCGTGCGCCTGCCGCGGCTCCCTGTCGGTCAGATCGAACATGGCGACAGTGTAGCCCGATTTTTATCCGGCCGGCATTATTTTGTTTCGCGCCGCGCGCGCCTCGGCTTACAATGCGCGCTCCGGCGGGCCGGAAATACATCAGATGCGGGGGCAATCATGAGCAAGGTACTGATCATCGGAGCAGGCGGCGTCGGCCGCGTTGTCGCGCACAAATGCGCGCAGAACCCGGACGTGTTTTCCGGCATCACGCTGGCCAGCCGCACGCAATCGAAATGCGATGCGATCGCAGCCGAGGTGAAAGAGAAGACCGGCCGCGACATCGCCACCGCCCGGGTCGATGCCGATAAGGTGCCGGAGCTGGTGGCGCTGATCCGCGACATAAAGCCGTTCATGGTCATCAACGTGGCACTGCCCTATCAGGATCTGACGATCATGGATGCCTGCCTCGAAACCGGCGTCCACTACCTCGACACGGCCAATTACGAACCGCCGGAGGAAGCGAAGTTCGAATACAAATGGCAGTGGGCCTACCGCCAGCGCTTCGGGGACGCGGGCCTGATGGCGCTGCTCGGCTCCGGCTTCGACCCGGGAGTAACGAACGTCTTCTGCGCCCATCTTCAGAAGCACCATTTCGACACGATGGACTATGTCGACATCCTCGACTGCAACGGCGGCGACCACGGCTACAAGTTCGCGACCAACTTCAATCCGGAGATCAATATCCGCGAGGTTACGGCCAACGGCCGCTACTGGGAGAACGGCGACTGGGTCGAGACGCAGCCGCTGCAATACAGGAAGCGCTTCGATTTCGATCAGGTCGGCGAAAAGAGCATCTACCTGCTCTATCACGAGGAGATGGAGTCGCTGACGAAAAACCTGAACGGCGTCAAACGCATGCGATTCTGGATGACCTTCGGCGACGAATACCTGAAACATCTGGAGGTGTTCCGCAACATCGGCCTGGACTCGATCGAGCCGATCGAATTTGACGGACACAAGATCGTGCCGATCCAGTTCCTGAAGGCGCTGCTGCCCGATCCGGCCACGCTTGGCCCGCGCACGGTTGGCAAGACCAACATCGGCGTGATTTGCCGCGGCACGAAGGACGGCAGGCCCGTCAGCCGCTATATCTACAATATCTGCGACCATCAGGCCTGCTTCAGGGAGACCAACGCGCAGGCTGTCTCCTACACGACCGGCGTACCGGCGATGATCGGCGCGATGATGATGATCCGCGGCGACTGGATGCGGCCCGGTGTCTGGAACATGGAGGAGTTTGATCCCGACCCGTTCATGGCCGCGCTTGATGCCCACGGCCTGCCGTGGACCTGCAACCCGACCGATATCGATATCGACGCACTGCCGGACTAAGCCGGAGGATGATATTCGGCATTATTCGGTCTGCGTAACTAGCGTCTTCTGAATGCGGAAGGCTGGCAGGTGGATGCGCTTCTGCGGCGCCTCACTGTCGAACCAGCCGGCCTTGCGCACGCCATCGTGACTGTAACCCTACCTGCTGATCCGGTAGCCCTGCTCGATCTGCGCGGATGTACTGCCCATCAGAAAATCTCCGGCGGGTATCTCCACCCACTCGCCAGCACCGGCCAGCGCCGGCAACATGCACATCGTGCAGAAAAAAAATTCGCCTCACGAATAGTAAACGTGCGCCTGCGCCGGTATTTATGTCAAGCGTGAGCCGTTTGATTTGTTTTCCTGATTCGTCTAAATAGATAACGGATGCCCGGAGGAACTTGCATGATGACCAGAAACATTCTCGCCTATGGCTTGATCATGGGAATCCTTGCCATGGCAAGCGGATGCGCCAAGCCGGCAAGGCCGGACATGATGGCTGTCAGACCCGTTACCACCATTAGCAAATCTTCACCACTTTATATGGGCATAGCCCTGAGCAAGGTTCGGGGCGGAGAAGAGACAAATCCCGCACTGACATCAAAAGTGGGAAATATGGAACTCCGGCCAGCCATCGAGACTTCGTTGCAGCAAAACAACCTTCTCAGCCCCACGGGAAAGCCAGCAAGGTTCAGGCTGGAGGTATTCCTGCTTGAACTGAAGCAGCCCATGGTCGGATTTACGATGCATGTCGAGTCATTCATTCGCTATCGCTTAATACGAACTGACGACGGCCATGTGGTATTTGATGACATTATCTCCGCCCCAGCCACGGCAACCATGGACGATGCCTTTTATGGCCCGGAACGCCTGCAAATAGCCAATGAAAGATCGGTTCACAACAACATCAGGCAATTTATCGAAAGACTGTTGCGGGCCTTCGGGGAAGAGGCCGGCCAATCCCCATGAGCCCCCTTCGAAACGCCCCCCGCACCCTTTTGGCGGTTGTCACATACGGGCTTTTTTGCCTGCTCCTCGCCCTGCCACTGGCAGGCTGCGCCCCGCAGTACAGCAAGCCTACCACCTATGCTGAGGCCAATCCGGGATGGGGAAGGCCGTACGGATATAAGGTCAAGCAACTGGAAAAGAATGAATTCAGTGTTTTTGTCACCGGAAATCCGAAAACATCCCGGGAAAGGGTGGCGGAGATTGCACTTCTTCGTGCGGCAGAGCTGACAAGGGAGCAGGGAAGAACCCATT
>JAJRVH010000180.1 GCA_021545625.1 Zetaproteobacteria bacterium | reverse complement strand
GTCACGAACGTCGGCTGCGCCAGGTGCGGCTCGACCAGTTCCTCGAACAGCGCCACCAGATAATGCCCCGCCTTCCAGGTGATCAGCGGCTTGAAATCGGGAATCTCCTGCAGGCATACGGTCGCCAGCAATGCCTTGTCGCTGGCATGCCCCTTCAGGTCCGGGCGCTTCTCGAACACCGCCTCGTCCAGACGAATGCGCCGGAACGGCTGATCGAGATCGATATCCACGCCCTCCCAGCTGACGCGGGTTTCGTCGAGGCCGGCGGCAATGCCGCGAATCAGCGCCTCGGTCGTATCCATCGCATCCTCGAAGTTCGCGTAGGCCTGATAGAACTCGACCATCGTGAACTCGGGATTATGGGTCGCATCCAGGCCCTCGTTGCGGAAGTTGCGGTTGATTTCGAATACGCGTTCGAAACCGCCGACCAGCAGGCGTTTCAGATACAGTTCGGGCGCGATGCGCAGGTACAGCGGCATGTCCAGCGCATTGTGATGGGTCACGAACGGGCGCGCCGCAGCACCGCCGGCCTGCACCTGCAGCATCGGCGTTTCCACCTCCATGAAGCCCTGCTCCTCAAGCCCCTGACGCAGCAGGGAAACGATGCGCGAACGGGTGCGGAAGATGCGGCGCGAATCCGGATTGACCATCAGATCGAGGTAGCGCTGGCGGTAGCGGACCTCGATATCGCTGAGTCCGTGCCATTTCTCCGGTAGCGGGCGCAGGCACTTGGTCACCATCTCGACGCGGCTCACGCGCACCGAAAGCTCGCCCGTGCGGGTTCGGAACAGCACACCCTCGGCGCCGATGATATCACCCAGATCCCACTTCCTGGTCGGGTTGTAGACCTCGGGACCACCGAGCTCGTCACGGTTCAGAAACAGCTGAATCTGGCCGCTGCCGTCCTGAATCTTGATGAAGCTGGACTTGCCCATGACCCGGTGGGCCATGATGCGGCCGCCGACACGCACGCGCCGCCCGGCATCGGCCAGCCGCTCTTCGTCCATGTCGCCGTATCCGGCATGGATATCGGCGGCCAGCGCATCGGTGCGCCAGGTATTCGGATAGGCCTCGCCGGCCTCGCGCATGCGGGCCAGCTTTTCGCGCCGCACGGCCATCTGCTCAGACATCGGCACGGCCGCCCTGTCCTGCTTCATCGCTCCGGACATCGAATCAGGCGCGGCTGTGCAAATCCAGGTCGCCGAAGAAGAAGGCGATCTCCGTGGCAGCATTCTCCTCGGAATCCGAGCCGTGCACGGCATTGGCATCGATCGAATCGGCATGATCGGCGCGAATCGTTCCGG
The DNA here is from genome assembly GCA_021545625.1 of Zetaproteobacteria bacterium. Taxonomy (GTDB): domain Bacteria; phylum Pseudomonadota; class Zetaproteobacteria; order Mariprofundales; family Mariprofundaceae; genus JAJRVH01. The sequence continues at coordinate 1,508 of JAJRVH010000180.1, read as the reverse complement.
CCTCGGCCTCTTTCGGATTGGTCGCGCCCATCAGCTGGCGGTTCAGGGCCACCGCGTTCTTGCCCTCGAGCACCATCGCCAGCACCGGCCCCGAGCTCATGAAGGCGCACAGATCCTTGTAGAACGGCCGCTCGGCATGCACCGCGTAGAAGCGCCCGGCTTCCGCGGCGCTCAGATGCGTCATGCGGGTGGCGATGACGGAAAGCCCGTTCTCCTCGAAACGGCGGATGATATCGCCGATCACGTTCTTCGCGACCGCATCCGGCTTGATGATTGAAAGTGTACGTTGAACTGCCATAGTGAGAACCTCTCCCGAGCATTGAATCCAGCATTGCGCTGCAAGGCGCGGCACTCTAGTGGAGCGGTCGCCAAGTTCCAAGCAGTTAAGCATGCCCCTGCAGCGGCCGGTCGGGCTCCCCGCTGCCGGTACGGAAAAACATATCCTGAAGACATGCGCGCCGGAGCGGATCACTCCAGCACCAGCCTGCGGATGCGCTCCGCAAGCTCCGCTCCCGAAAGGCGCTTTCCATCGTCCTCCGCCAGCCAGCGCCGGCTCCAGCGCATCTGCGCCTCCAGCGGCGCGCGGGCATGGCGCCGCATATCCGCCCTGCCGCCCATCTCCTTCATCGGCCCGTGCCAGAACGCGAAAAGCCCCGCCGGGTCGATTCGCCGGCAGGCGGCAAGCCCGCGCCCGTTGATCAGGCGCTCCGTCGCGATCCATCCCCGGCGGGATGCCCGGTGCAACTGCGCCAGCACCGCGTCATCGCCAATGGCTTCATCCTCCCCGTAAAGCAGTAGCAGCGCATCCATCAGCATCAGGCAGGCCCGCAGGCCGGAGCGGCCATATTTCCGCGCCGGTTTGCCGCCAGTATGCCAGCGCCCGTCCCAGCGTGCCCCGGGACACCAGCCACCCGGGACAACAGGCGGGCGCCGCTGAGTGTTGTACAGACACGGATCATATCGGGCTGCGCATCCATGCTCGCGGCCAGGGTTTCGGTAATGATTGCGGGCGAATGGCCGATGACGAATGCGGCGATATGCGACATGTCTGCCCTCCTCTGTGTTTCCCCCGCGGACGTTTTACCACGAGATCAAGGCATTGCAAGTATTGCCGGAAAATAGGCACAAACCATTTGCAACGGATGGTTCACAAGCTTGTGAACCCGGCCTTGCCGCTTGTAAGAAGTGATGTTCAGGGCAGTAAAAGCACTGCTCTGTGTAACTTTTGTGTAACTTTTTTCTATTGAAATTCCAGGCAATGAAAAAGGGGCTGCTTGCGCAACCCCTTGATTTTACTTCCTGAAAATGCGTCAGAAGCAGTTACCCTTGGCAAAACATTAAAAAAAATTGGGGTCGATTACCTTGTTATCAAGCCTTATTCCCAGCATATGTATAGCGAAACCCACGAGCATGAAGGGGTCGATTATACAAACCTTATTGATATGGAAAAAGAATTAGCAAACCTTAATGGCGATGGCTTTCAGCTTATTTTCAGAAAAGAGACAATG
>JAJRVH010000179.1 GCA_021545625.1 Zetaproteobacteria bacterium | reverse complement strand
TGGCCAAGAAGGCCGATGCGATGCTGAAAAGCATGCAGGATGGCTATCTGCGCCAGGCCTGGCGGCAGGAGGTCGAGCGTGCGACGGGCATTGTGCTGGAACACGAGGCGCGCAGGCCTCCGTCCCGGCAGCAGGCATCGCCACAGGCAGGAGAGGCGCTGCTGACGCCGCTTCAGGAGCGATTTCTGGTTGCGCTGTTGCAGAAACCGGCCCGTTTCGCCGGCTTGCCGGACGGTGCGGTCAATTATTTTGTTGACAGTGAGCGTGTCAATCGGTTATACATGCGCGCTTTTTCGATCGAAGCGGATGCCGAAGCCGAAACTATCGATATCGCGAGACAGCTGATCCGGGAATTCCCCGACGATCAATCATTGATTTCTCGCTGGATGAACCAGGCGCCCGTTCAGGATATGGAGTACATGAGTTTGTTGTTGGACATGGAAGCCAATGACATCCGTCGCCGCATGCGGCACGGGCTGAGTCTGGGCGATTCCGTGCGCCTGCAGCAGCGCCTGCAGCAGTTGCAGGGACAGCAGCGCAAACTCACTGAACAGCTGAACCAAACAGGAGCTTAACGAGCATGTCGAATAAACAGGAACAGGTAAGAATCCGCGAGCTTGGCACGCTGATGGCCAAGGGCAAGCAGGCCGGCTATATCACCTATGACGAGTTGAACAAGCATCTGCCGGGCGGCTTGGTGTCCGCCGACCGTGTCGAGCAGCTGATCAATGTGTTTACCGAAATGGGGGTCGAGGTGGTCGACCCGGAGCGCGCGCCGACCGGCGCCTATGCGATGCGCAAGGACAGGCTTCGCAAGGAAGATTCCGCGCTGCGTGCCGATACGACCCAGCTGGGCACGGTGGTGCGCATCGACGATCCGGTGCGCATGTATCTGCGCGAAATGGGTACGGTCGAACTGCTGACCCGCGAAGGCGAGATCGAGATCGCGCGCCGTATCGAGGAAGGCCGCATGCAGGTGCACGAGGCGATCTGCCTGTGCCCGTCGACGTTCCGCGAGATCATGCTGCTTGGCGAGCGCATCATCCAGATCCGGGACGAGGCGCTGGAAGCCGGCGAGGAGCCGAATTTTCGCGATATCATCGATGTCGACGAGAAGGTAGTGAACTCGGCCGCGATCAAGGAGTACGAAAACCGGATGAGCCGTTCCGAAGAGGACGACGAGCCCGAGGACGAGACGCCGGAGCTGGATGCCGAGGAGCTGTCCGAGGCGATCAAGGCCCGCAAGGCGACGCCCGATGGCACGCCGATGATGGAAACGGTGATTACCAAGGAAGAGCAGCTGGAAGAGGCGCTGGCCCATTTTGCAACGGCCAAGCAGCTGCACGACGAATTCCTCGCGGCCAAGAAAAAGGCCGACAGGAAGCCCGGCGACGAGAAGCTGAAGGCCAAGGCGGACGAGCTGATGTATGCGATGCTGATCGAGCTGGTCAGCATTCCGTTCTCGCCGCGTCAGCTGGACCAGCTGGTTCAGCGCTTCAAGAACGCTGTCGAGCGGGTGCGCCGTTTCGAGCGCACGATCCGCGATCTGGCCCTGAAGGCGAAGATGCCGCGCAAGCTGTTTCTGGAAACCTTCCCGCCGCGCGAATGCGATGAACGCTGGGTCGATGACCTGCTGCGCGAGCACAAGGATGCGCCGTGGGCGGCTTCCGTCGAGGCCGTGGCCGGCAAGATCAAGGAGAACCAGCGTCGTCTCAAGCGTGTCGAGCAGGAAACCGAGATGAGCGTGGCCGAGCTCAAGGAGGTTTCCCGCAAGCTGACGATGGGCGAGGCGAAGATGCGTCAGGCCAAGAAGGAGATGATCGAGGCCAATCTGCGTCTGGTGATCTCGATCGCCAAGAAATACACGAACCGGGGCCTTGGCTTCCTGGATCTGATTCAGGAGGGCAATATCGGCCTGATGAAGGCAGTCGAAAAGTTCGAATGGCGCCGCGGCTACAAGTTCTCCACCTACGCAACCTGGTGGATCCGTCAGGCGATCACCCGCTCGATCGCCGATCAGGCGCGCACGATCCGCATCCCGGTGCATATGATCGAAACGATCAACAAGATCATGCGTGTGTCCCGCCGCATTGCGCAGGAGATCGGCCGCGAGCCGACGCCGGAGGAGCTTGCCGAGCATCTGGAGATGCCGGTCGAGAAGGTCGAGCAGATTCTCGAGGTGGCCAAGGAACCGGTGTCGCTGGAAACGCCGATCGGCGACGACGAGGATTCGCAGCTTGGCGACTTCGTCGAGGACGAGAAGGCCGAGGATCCGCTCGATGCGACGGTGGGCGCAGCCCTGGCCGAGGCGACCCTCGACGTGCTCAAGAACCTGACCGATCGCGAGCAGAAGGTGCTGCGCATGCGCTTCGGCATCGGTATGAACACCGATCATACGCTGGAAGAGGTCGGCAAGCAGTTCGGCGTGACGCGCGAGCGCATTCGCCAGATCGAGGCCAAGGCATTGCGCAAGCTGCGGCATCCGTCGCGGGCGCAGAAGCTGAAAACCTTTGCCGATGCGCCCGAATCGGCGATGCAGCTGGATCAGATCCGCTGATCCGGGGCTGACCGCTTCGGCATTTGAAACAGGAGGGGACGGCGCGCCGTCCCCTTTTTCGTGCACGGGCGGGATTGGCAGGCGCCTGCGCTGCTGCCATGCTTGGCCCGTGAATATCGCCGCAAAAATCGATGTCTACGGCCGCCTGATGCGGGTGGACAGGCCGATCGGCACCTATCTGGTTGCCTGGCCGATGCTCTGGGCCCTGTGGATTGCCGGGGGGGGGCATCCCGACGGCTTTATTGTCACCGTGTTCCTGATGGGTGCCTTTCTGATGCGTTCGGCGGGGTGCGTGATCAATGATTTTGCCGATCGCGGGATCGACGGCAAGGTCGAGCGTACGCGCGCGCGGCCGTTGGCGACCGGTGAGGCGTCGGCCGAAGAGGCGCTGGCCCTGTTCGTGGCTCTGGCCCTGAGCGCGTTTCTGCTGGTGTTGCTGATGAACCGGTTGACGATCATGCTGTCCCTGGCTGCGGTCGCGCTGGCGGCGCTCTATCCGTTCATGAAACGTTTCACGCATCTGCCGCAGCTGTTCCTGGGTGCTGCCTTCGCCTGGTCGATTCCGATGGCCTTTGCCGCCGTTCAGAACGGCGTGCCGCCGGTTGCGTGGCTGCTGTTTGCGGCGACCGTCTGCTGGGTGGTCGCCTACGACACGATGTATGCGATGGTGGATCGCGAGGATGACCTGAAGATCGGCGTGAAATCCACCGCCATCCTGTTCGGCCGCTTCGACCGGCTGATCATCGGGTTGCTGCAGCTGCTGATGTTTGCGCTGCTGATCGCAGCGGGGATGCTGGCGGAGCGCGGAGCGCCTTATGCGCTGGGGCTGATGGCGGCTGCGGCGCTGGCCGTTTATCAGCAATACCTGATCCGCGCCCGCCGGCGCGATGCCTGCTTCAGGGCCTTTCTGAACAATCACTATCTGGGCATGCTGATCTTTCTCGGCCTGTTTCTGGACTACGCGCCGGCCTGAGTTCAGGCCGGCGGAATATGGACGCGTTCGATGCTGCGGGCTTTGCGGCTGTCCGGGTCGATGCCGACCAGCGTGGCAAAGATGCTGGCGCCGCGTTCGACGGCCTCGAAGCGCTGCGGCAGGCGCTCGATCATACGTTTTAGCGCGCCCTCGACCTTCATGCCAATAATCGACTGATAGGAGCCGGTCATGCCGATGTCGGTCTGATAGGCGGTGCCGCTGGCATGGATGATCTCATCACAGGTCGGCACATGGGTATGCGTGCCGTACACGAAGCTGGCGCGTCCGTCGAGATGCCAGCCCATCCCCATCTTTTCACTGGTGGCCTCGGCATGCATGTCGACAAGGATGGCGCTGACATCGCCGGGAATCTCCGCCATGGCGCGATCGACGGCGGCAAACGGACAGTCCCAGGTGCCCATGAATACCTGGCCGATGACATTGATGACCGCCACCTTGTGCCCGGCGGCTGTTTCCTGCACGGTCCAGCCCCGGCCCGGCGCATGGGGCGTGAAATTCATCGGTCGCACGAAGCGGTCGTCGTCGTCGATGACATTGAGAAAGTCGCGCTGATCCCAGCAATGGTTGCCGTTGGTGATGACGTTGACGCCCAGGCTGAACATGTCCTCGGCCAGGTTGCGGGTGATGCCGAAGCCGTGCGCCAGGTTTTCGCCGTTGGCGACGACGAAATCGACCCGGTGCATGTCGATCAGCGCAGGCAGGTGTTCCTGCAGCGCCCGGCGTCCCGCCTTGCCGATGATGTCGCCGATGACAAGGATTTTCAGTTCTTCAGACATGGGATGACCTCTTGCTCGGTGATCACGAAATCCATCGGGATATCGTGAGGCTCGGCGGGGATTTCGTCGACTTCCTGACAGGAAAAGGCCAGGCCGATGACATATTGCAGCCGGGAGCGGTGCCCGGACAGCCAGAAATCGAAACAGCCCTTGCCCATGCCGAGGCGGTTGCCGCGCCTGTCGAAGGCCGTCAGCGGGCAGAGCAGGATGCTGGCGCCCTCGTCGCCCTGCCAGCGGTGGCCGGCCCGCGGTTCCAGAATGCCGAACAGGCCGCGCTGCCATTGGGTGTTGTCATCGACATGCAGCCATTCCATATGTTCATGATGATGGGTGACCGGAGCGAACAGCCGGTAATCATGCCGACGGAAGAGGCTGTCGATGTTTACCTCGCTGTTCATGGCCCGGTAGGCCAGCAGCACGGAGGTGTCGGGGGCATGATGTTTCAGGTGGTCGATCAGGCGCTGCGTGATCTCGGCGGACATACGCCGGCGGAGGGTGTTATCCTGCGCCTTGCGCCGTTCCGTGGCCTGTTGCCGGAGCTGTTGCTTGATCTGGTGGGGCGAAGTCATCGATGCGAAGCGAATGATACGCGGCATATCGTGGCGGAACTGGGAATCATCGCGGGCCTTTTGCATGTCAGGGGTTCGACAGTGGAATTTTGCAGGAAAGAGGCGCCCCCGCGCAGACGTTGTGGCAAACTGTTGTCGAACCCTCTTACAAGAGGTGGGCGCCGCACACTGGCGTTAGGTATCCCGAAAGGGGGACGCACACCGCCAGTGTAGCACAGCTCCCTATCGACAAGTATCGGCTCAGGCAACGTTATTGCCAGTCGTTCAACGCAGGGGCGCTTTCGCTAAACCTTCTGCCTGTGATACTACCTCATCGAGCGAGGATATCAAGCCGTCGAAGCTCTCGATCTGTACGCGGCGGCTGCGGATCAGCTGGCCGGCGAGATTCAGGGCCACGAGGGTCAAAAGGCGATCCGAGGCGACCGTCGTGCCCATCTGGCGAAGTTCGTCGATCTGTTCCTGCACCATGCCTGCCGCGCTCAGCACATGTTCGGGATCGTCGTCGGTGCGAATCGTGAAGCTGCGTCCCATCAGCGTGACTTCCACTGCCTGGCTCATGATGCTTCTCCGTTTTCGGATATCAGTTCGTCAAGCTGGTCCATGGCATGCTCAACCCGCGCCTTGGCTTCCAGACGGCTGTTCTGCAGGGCCTGTAGTTCTGATTCGAGCTGCTGGACCTGATCGCGTCGTTTGCGCAGCTCGCTCTCGGCCAGCCGTACCACTTCACGCATGCGACGGTTTTCCGCAATCAGTTTTTCCATCTGTCTGCGGATGGTGGCCATGTGCTGTGACAGGGCCTCGATGCGCGTTTCCAGCGCTTCCTGAGCCGATTCGGACATGTGGACATTGAAGCACCACGGCCCGGCCGGGTCAATAGCGTCCGGGTTCTAGCGCGCGAACAGGGCTTCGATATCGGCCAGGGCAGGGAACCACTCGATGATCCAGCCCGAGATCATGCTGAAGCTGCCAAGGAAGATCATGATGCCGACGATCATCAGCAGCAGGCCGGATATGCGCTCGACCCAGTTCAGGTGTTTCCTGAAGCCCTGGGACCAGCGCAGGAAGGCATCGGTTGCCAGCGCGGCC